>CALMMY010000499.1 GCA_937868695.1 uncultured Comamonadaceae bacterium | reverse complement strand
TTGGGCTTGGGCTTGGGCTTGGGCTTGGGCTTGGGCTTGGGCTTGGGCTTGGGCTGTGGCTGGCGCTGCGTTGGACGGTTGGCCTCCTGGCACCAGGGCCTCGACCACCTGCAAGCGCATGCCGGCCTGCACGGGTTTCTGGCTGTGCAGCACCACGCGCTCGCCTTCGGCCAGGGCAGGTGGCTCGCCGGACGTGGCAGCGACAGCGTCCACCCGCACCCGGCCATCCAGATCGCTGGCCACCACGCGCACCGGCACCCATTCGGGCCTGTTTGCCGCGTTCAGCCGCCACACGCCGCTCTGGCCCGCCTGGCGCTGCAAGGCGGCGTTGGGCAGCAACAGGCCTTTGGACGAGGTTGGCAGCTGCACCGTGACTTCGGCCAGCTCGCCCACCGACACCCCGGCGGGCGGGCTGGCCCAGGCCACCTGCGCAATGCGCTCTTCCGTCACGGCATCGGCCAGCAGCTCCAGCCTCGCCACGGTGGCGGTGTGGGTGTGGCCGGGTTGCGAGCGCAGCACCACCTGGGCCGTCTGGCCCACGGCCAGCCCGGCCGCACGGCCCTGGTCGATGCGGGTTTTGACCCACAGGCTGGCCGGATCGACCAGCCGCAGCACCGCCTGACCTGCCACCACGGTGGTGCCCGGCTCGGCCTCGCGGGTGGTGACCACGCCCGCCGCCGGGGCCAGCAGGCGCACATTGCCGCGCTGCTGCACCAGCGCGGCCCGCTCGGCGGCCAGGCGCTGCACATCCTGGCCCGCGCCCGCCGCATTGGCCTGGGCGCTGTGCAGCGCGGCGCTGGCCGAGGCCAGCTCCTGCTGGCGGCTTTCGAGTGCGCCGGGGCTGATGAAGGACTGGCGGGCCAGGTCTTCGTTGCGGCGCAGGTTGCCCGCGCTCAGCTGCTGGCGGGCCAGCGCATCCTGCACCTGGGCCTGGGCGGCAGCCTGGGCGCTGCGTGTGCGGGCCAGCGAGGCATCCAGCGCCGCCATGCGCTGGTCCAGATCGACCGGGTCCATCTCGGCCAGCAGCTGGCCGGGTTGCACGCTGTCGCCCACATCGGCCAGCACGCGCAACACGCGGCCTGCCGCAGTGGGGCCGACCATCCAGCCGCGCCGCGCCTCCACCGTGCCGATGCCAAAGGCCGCCGGGCTGACCGTACCCGTGTCCACCTGCGCCACCGTCACCCTGACCGGGGCCAGCGGGCCGTTGCGCACCAGCACAAATGCCACACCTCCCAGCACGGCCAGGCCCAGACCGGCCAGCAACAAGCGGCGGCCCCAAGGTTTTTTGGATGTCATGGCTGCTTCAATTCGAAAAAATTAAACACAATTGGCCTTCTGTTCCAGACTGCATTGGATTTCAAGCTATCGATTCACACACCCGAAACGGGCCTGCTCAGGCGCATTCAGGCCGGTCTACTTGCAGTTGTGGTGCTGCTTCCACATCGCTTCGTGGCCCATCGCTTTGGCAAAGGCGGGCACTTGGCAGCGCTCGGCCTCGGCGGGGTCGGCAGGGGCGACTGACACCGCACCGGGCTGGCCCGCACCCTTCACGCCCATGTCTTCCAGCGTGGCCATGTCGTCAAACTGGCTCAGTCCCACGGGCCTGGTGGCCGCCACCCACTGGCCAGCCGCCACGGCATAGCCCACAAAGGCCAGCAGCACCGCCATCTTGCCCAGCCCCAGCCGTTTGGGTGGCGCGGCGGGCAGCTCGCACACCCCACCGGGGCAGAGCTGGGCCTTTTCTTTGTGGAACAGGTTGTAGACCTTGCAGCCCAGGCAGATGCCGAACGCGGTTTCAAAAAACATCAGCGTCAGGCAGGTGCCGCACACCAGCATGTTGATGGGGCCCACGATCTGGTTGATGCCCATGGTCCAGAACATCACCACCCCCAGCACCAGCCCGATGCCCCAGGCAAACCGCTTCTGCGGTGCGCCCACCCAGTCGGGAGTCTGGTGGCGCACCACCCAGCCGCCCACGATCATGCTGGGCGCAAACAGCGGGTTGATGAACACGCGGATGGCCATGTCCAGCATGAACACCATCACAAAAAACCGGGTGGGTTGGAAATTGCCCAGCAGCATGGCGTTCATGAACGAGGTCATGGCCCCCAGCAACAGCAGGCCCGAAGCGGCCCGCACCGCCCGCTCGTTCAGCACCCGGATGGGGTAGCCGTCGATGTCTTCGCCGAATTGAAAAATCTGTGTGCTCACGGTCGTCCTTGCAAGGTGGCGGAGAAGCCGCAGGGTGAGTGGTCTCGACAGCCCATTAAACCCTGGGGGGTATTATGCGACCAGCGGTGCCAGAAACCACGGATGGGCCGCCATACCCCCCATCCGTTCGGGACTGGAGACCGGGCGGCTTCATGGCACACACGCCCGGCCCACCGCCACAGATGTTTCCGTCATGAACAACTGAAAACACAGTCGTTCCGTTTATTTGTGTTTGCTTTCACCATTCGGCCCATTCTTGAAATTGACCGAATCGGAAAGGAAACACACCATGACCACACGCCGCCGCTTTGCCACCCGACTGGCCCGTCTGAGTGCTGCCACCGCCGCAACCACCACGTTGTGGGCGCTCACAGGGGCAGGCTCGCTGGCCTGGGCACAAACCCCAGCGCCCGCCACGGCGGCGCTGCCGCCCGTCACGCTGCTGAACGTGTCGTATGACCCCACGCGCGAGCTGTATGTCGAATACAACGCCGCCTTCATCAAACACTGGAAGGCCAAAACGGGGCAGGACGTGACCATCAAACAGTCGCACGGCGGCTCGGGCAAGCAGGCCCGCTCCATCATCGACGGGCTGGATGCCGACGTGGCCACCCTGGCCCTGGCCGGTGACACCGATGCGCTGCACACCAACGGCGGCTGGGTACCCAAAGACTGGCAGAAGCGCCTGCCCCACAACAGCTCGCCCTACACCTCCACCATCGTGCTGGTGACCCGTGCGGGCAACCCCAAGAACATCAAGGACTGGGACGACCTCATCCGCCCCGATGTGAAGGTCATCACCCCCAACCCAAAAACCTCGGGCGGTGCCCGCTGGAACTACCTGGCCGCCTGGGAATTTGCCAAGCGCAAGTACGGCGGTGACGAGCAGGCCAAGGCGTTTGTGGCCAAGCTGTACGCCAACGTGCCGGTGCTCGACACCGGCGCACGCGGCTCATCGGTCACGTTTGCGCAACGCGGCCAGGGCGATGTGTTCATCAGCTGGGAAAACGAGGCCTACCTGCTGGAGAAGGAATTCGGCAACAAGGTGGACTTTGTGTACCCGTCTCTCTCCATCCTGGCCGAACCCGCCGTGACGGTGGTGGACAAGAACGTGGACAAAAAAGGCACCCGTGCCGTGGCCCAGGCCTATCTGGACTACCTGTACACCGAAGAAGCTCAGGACATCATCGGCAAACACTTCTACCGGCCCATTTCACCGAAGGCCCAGGCCAAATACGCCAAGCAGTTGCCCAAGCTCAACCTGTTCAAGATCGAAGATGCCTTCGGCGGCTGGGAGAAAGCGGCCAAGGTTCACTTTGCCGATGGCGGCACCTTTGACCAGATTTACGCCAAGAAGTGAAGTGCCCACCCAGGAGCCATGCGCGCACATACTTTTTAGTTGGAAGCCATCCAGCTTTTTATTCGTTTGCGTTTGGCGCACCTGCTTTTAC
>CALMMY010000498.1 GCA_937868695.1 uncultured Comamonadaceae bacterium | reverse complement strand
GGCCGATGTGAAGGCCAATGGCGCAAAACTTGCTGCATGCCAGCGGCATGAATTCTTCAGCGAGTCGCCGGGAAAGATGGGGGCTAAGTGGCGGTGTACAGCATGTGGCGGCACGGTCAGCGGCACCAATGCCCATTGGTACAGCCTGGGGAGAAAGCATGGCTGACCAGATCGACCCAAACAAAGCGGTGGACTTCCTACTGGCAAACGCCGGGAAGTACGCCGCAGCCAAAGCGCAGAGAGCGTATCTCGAGCATTTTAGAAGTAGCAAGAAGGCTTTGCTCATGGCCGCATGCACAGAGAAGGCCGCGAATGCACGCGAGCAATACGCATACAGCCACCCAGAGTACATCGCGCTATTGGATGGCCTGAAGTCGGCAGTGGAGGTGGAGGAAACGCTTCGCTGGCAGCAGATAGCAGCCCAGCTCAGGGTGGAGATATGGCGAACTGGATGTGCCAACGATAGAAACACTGATAGGGCTATGAGATGACCGCCGACACGATTGATGAACAACTCAGCAAAGGAAGAAGATGAGCGGCCACCCATTGTTTTCACCACCCGCCACCGCACGGATAGCAGAAGGATGCAAGGCTGGTGTGATGGCCTCGGAGCGGGAGCGCCGATAGCCGGTAGCCGATAGCCAGGAACGATCAGAACGGCGCTTCGCCGGGGGGGGTAGGGCGCAGGCGGTGGCGGTTGTTTGCTCACATCAGCCCCAGCTCTGCCATGCTGGCCGACTGCGTGCCCGCGACGATGATGTGATCCAGCACGCGAACATCGATCAAATCGAGCGTGCTTTTCAGTGTGCGAGTCAGCACGCCATCGGCTTGTGACGGCGTGGGGCTGCCGCTTGGGTGATTGTGGGTCAGCACTACGGCAGCGGCATTCAGCCGGATTGCGGCGCGCACAACCTCACGTGGGTACACGCTGGTCTGGGTCAGTGTGCCGGTGAAGATTGTTTCAAGGGCGAGCACGCGGTGCTGGCTGTCCAAGAACAAGACGGAGAAGCGTTCGATGTGCTGGTCGGCGTGCGAAGCATTCTTGAGCACCAAATACTCGCGCACAGCAGCAGGCCCGCCCATCATGGGGCCAGCGGTTGGGAGGTCGGCTTGCACCCGGTCAATGGCGTAGGACACAACCCAAGCGGTAGGCATTGCATCCAGCGCCCGCAGCGCATCGGCGTGGCTTGGCAGGGCCGCATGGGCTGGGGTTGAGATGTAGGCGGGGCTATCTTCGGACTTGGCTTTGGCGGGTGATTTGCGCATGATGTGATCCTGTTTGGTTGCCGTGTGCCGCACGGTCGGGGCTAACGCCACTCCGAGGCCCACGCAGTGCATGGGCTACGGGGTGGGGTCAGGCCGCTTCAATGATCATGCGGCGTGTGCCGTCATGGTTGACACCATCGACAAAGCGGATCGTGAACAGGTCTTCCAATTCCTCTGGCAACAAGCCAGTCACATATGCCTGCTTCAGCAGCGGGAAAACCATGCGAATGTCTGACGGCGTGTTGTTGACGTAGTGGGTGTTCCGGATCATGGTGTTTGCTCATATCAGGATTCCCGGTGCCGCCGGTTCGGTGTGGCTGGTTGCTTGCCATGACTGATATTGTACCACCAAATCACAAGGCTGGAACAGATTTTTTTGAGGAATCAAAATTTATTTGATGCCTCTTTATCAGTCATATAATAGAGCCATGAAAAAATCAGACACACCAACCAAAACACCCCGCCCGCCAAATGCCCGTGGTCAGGGGCGCAAGAGTATGTCAGGGGCCGGGAAAAGCCCATCCGTCAAAGTGTGCCTGCCGCCAGAATTGGCCGACAAGGTGCGCGACATGGGTGGTTCAGCATGGGTTCGCGGGTTGATTGAGGCTGCGTAAATTATTCTTTGCGGAGTGCATTCACAGCGTTGATTCTGGTGTATAATAACACCAACGCAGCAAACTGCACCAACAGGAGAATCAAGATGACAAACGCAGCAGTACAACAACTGGCAAAAAATCTCGAAATCATTGCAACTCGCATTGAAAACCTAACCCCAGCACAAATGCACAATGCCATGATCAACTGCGACAGAATGGTGCAAAACTTTGGCAAAAGCTGGATGGAGTTTCGTGGCGTTGAGCTGGTTGCACCAGATGGTCACAAATACACTGACTGCACAAAAGAGCAAATGACGGCCTATGTGCAGCACAAGCGCGAAATGATCAATCAACACAAATACCTTTTGGCCTAACCAAGGGCCGCCACACCCGCCACTGAGCGGGTTTTTTCATTCCCCTGTGGGCTTTGGTATGGGCCAACGGGCCAGCCACTACCAAAACCGGCCCGGCCACCATACAAACCAGAGGACGCATTACTGTGACCACACCACGCAAAATCACCGACCTGAAGCGCAAGACCGTTGCCACAACAGGCGCAGAAGCGTTCATGGGCAGAGCTGTGGCGGTGCAGATAGCAGGGCGTGAGGTTATTCTTGTTGCCGATTCAATGGTTGCGTGCAACGAGGTTATGAAGGCCATCGGCATTGAAGCGCCGGATGCGCGGCTGTCTAAACACGTTGCAGTGATTCAACAAAAAAATTGTGTGGTTGTTGAAAAATGACCTGCATACACATCCACAGCGGCATCATGTGTGTGCCCCATGCTTTTGTGCCGCTGGAGCCGTTTGGCGCTAAGGTCTGGTGCGAGTATCACAGCTACACCGGGCCAACTTTCTACCGCAGCGGGCGGGCAATCAAAGAGATTGAAAAGCCATCCAAAAAAACATGGGATGCGTATTACAAGTGGCGAAAAAAAGCGGAGATTGGGTGTGAGATGGTGCGGTCTATGCGGGATGTGGTGTAATTACGGTAATGCTTGGTAATT
>CALMMY010000497.1 GCA_937868695.1 uncultured Comamonadaceae bacterium | reverse complement strand
TGGAAGCCATAGCCCGTCCAGGCCCCGCAGAACCAGGTGTGCTGCTGGCCTTGCAGCGCAGGCACCTGCCGCTGCGCCTGGATGGCAGCCAGATCGAACACCGGGTGGGCGTATTCAAACTCGCCCAGCACTTGCGCCGGGTCAATGGGGCGCACAGGGTTGAGAGACACCACCACCGGCTGCTGGAAGGGGATGGGTTGCAGCATGTTGATGAGGTAGTGCAGGCACACCCGCGCCTGCTCCTGGTCAGTGGCGGCGGCGCGTTCGTAATTCCAGGCGGCCCAGGCTGAGCGGTTGCGGGGCAGCACCGAGCTGTCGGTGTGCAGCACGGCGCGGTTGGGCTGGTAGCGGATGGCCCCCAGCACCTGCGCCTCGGTCTGCGAGGGCCGGGTCAGCAAGGCCAGCGCCTGGTCGCTGTGGCAGGCCAGCACCACTTCATCAAAGTATTCGACACCCTGCTCGGTGTGGATGGCCACACCCCGCGCACCGCGCTCAATGCGTTGCACGGGTGTGTTCAGCCGGGCATCGGCCAGGCCTTGGATGATTTTTTCCACATACTGGCGTGCGCCCCCGGCCACGGTGTACCACCGGGGCCGGTTGCTCACCTGGATGAGGCCGTGGTTGTGGCAGAAGCGCACCATCGTGGCCACGGGAAAGCGCAGCATCTGGTCGGTGGGGCAGCTCCAGATGCAGCCCAGCATGGGCAAAAAATACCAGTCGCGGAATTCGGCAGAAAAGCGCTGGGCCACCAGAAAGTCACCCAGGGGCTGCATCAGGGCAGCCTCTTCACCGGGCTGGTCGAGCTTTTCCGCCAGCGCTGTGGCCAGGCGGTTGAAGCGCAGCAGGTCGGCCAGCATGCGCCAGAAGCGGCCATTGAGCAGGTTGCGGCGCTGGGCAAACACCGTGGACAGGCTGGTGCCGCTCCACTCCAACTGGTTGGCTCCGCCCCGGCCCGCACCGGGCACCTGCACCGAAAACGACATGTCGGAAGGCGCAATGGGCACATCCAACTGCGCAAACAGCGCCAGCAGGTGGGGGTAGGTGCGCTCGTTGAGCACCAGAAAGCCGGTGTCCACGCCGTGGGTCACGGGGCCGTTGGCGGTAGGCAGGGTGATGTCCACCGTGTGGGTGTGGCCGCCGAAATAGTCCCCGGCCTCGAACAGCGTGACCCGGGCCAGCCCGCGCAGCGAATGCGCCACGGCCAGGCCAGCGATGCCGGAGCCGACCACGGCCACCCGCAGGGGGAGGTCGCCGGAGACGGGATGGGAAGAAGCGGAAGTGGGGGGAGGCAGGTCAGCGTACATGGCTGCCCCCGGTGTAAGAAAGGATTGCGAAGCGCCCCGAGACAAACAAGGGAGGGAGGGAGGAGTTGGAGAACCGCCCCGGGATTGCATGGCGGCACACGCCGCGCTGGCTTCGCAATCCAATAAACCTGTGCAAGCCAGCTGCGCGGTGCGCACTCAGTCGGCTTGCCTGTGCATGGAGACCGACTCCAGAAAAAAAGTTCCGCATGGTGTGCCAATCTCCTGAAAAAATCAATCAGGGTCAAAAAATGACTGATTGGTCACATTATGTTCTGAGTATTAAATTTTCTGACTCAGAAGTTTCTCCAATTCCATGACGAATGCAGGGTTTTCGGGCTCGGTCTGGCTGGAAAAGCTGCGCACCACCTGGCCCTGGCGGTCGATCAGGTATTTGTGGAAGTTCCAGCCGGGGGCCTCGCCGGTGCGGGTTGCCAGCTGGCGGTACAGCGGGTGGGCCTGCGGGCCCAGCACTGCGGTCTTGCTGAACATGGGGAATTTCACGCCGAAGGTGTTTTCGCAAAAAGCGGCAATCTCTTTGGCGCTGCCCGGCTCCTGCCGCCCGAAATCGTTGGACGGGAAACCCAGCACCACCAGCCCGCGCCCCTGGTAGCGGCTGTACAGCGATTCCAGCCCTTTGTACTGCCCGGTGAAGCCGCAGTAGCTGGCGGTGTTGACCACCAGCACCACCTTGCCTGTGTACTGGCACAGCGACTGGGGCTTTTCGTCTTGCAGGCGGGGGACGGTGTGCTGCAACACATCGGGGCAGGCGGCCCCCGCCACAGCGGGCCAGGCCAGACAGGCCGCCAGCAGCCACGCGGGCACCTGTAGCGGGGGATGCAGATTCAGAAAACGCCGGGGTGAACACGCCATCGCACAAGCTCCAGAAAAAATGCCTGAACAGTCTCAAATTGTGCGGCACCGTTCAGTTTTCTGCCTGTGCCGCCGAATACCCTGCGATTGGTTCAGTTCACGGCTGGCGTTTGTGGTGGTTGTTCGTGTCTCGGCTGGCGTATTTGGGTGGGTGCCGTTTCTTGCCTGGCTTTTTTGGTGGCGAGCTGTTTCTTGGCTGGCGTGTGTGGTGGCGTGCTGTTTCTTGGCTGGCGTGTGTGGTGGCGAGCCATGCCGTGCTGACGTGGCGTGCTGGGGAGGG
>CALMMY010000496.1 GCA_937868695.1 uncultured Comamonadaceae bacterium | reverse complement strand
GCTGGTTGACCACGTCTTGCAGGCCGTAGGCCATCCAGGCATCGGCGGGCTCGCCGTCGCGCCCGGCGCGGCCCGTTTCCTGGTAGTAGCCCTCGATGTTTTTGGGCATGTCGAGGTGGGCCACAAAGCGCACGTCGGGTTTGTCGATGCCCATGCCGAAGGCTATGGTGGCCACTATCACGATGCCTTCTTCGCGCAGAAACCTGTCCTGGTGGCGCTGGCGCACGCGGGCATCCAGCCCGGCGTGGTAGGGCAAGGCGTTCACGCCTTCGCGGGCCAGCAGCTCGGCCACTTCTTCCACGCGCTTGCGGCTCTGGCAGTACACCACCCCGGCATCGCCCGCGTGCTGGCGCTGTATGAAGCGCAGCAGCTGCTGGGTGGGGTCTTTTTTCTCGACGATGGCGTAGCGGATGTTGGGCCGGTCAAAGCTGCTGACAAACTGGCCCGCGCCTTCCAGTTGCAGGTGGGCCACCATGTCGGCGCGGGTGAGGTCGTCGGCGGTGGCGGTCAGGGCCATGCGGGGCACACCGGCATAGCGTTCGTGCAGCACGCTCAGGGCCCGGTATTCGGGGCGGAAGTCGTGGCCCCACTGGCTCACGCAGTGGGCTTCGTCAATGGCAAACAGGCTCAGCAGGCTGCGCTCGTGCAGCGAGTCGAGCAGGGCCAGAAAGCGCGGTGTGGTCAGCCGCTCTGGCGCGGCGTACAGCAGCACCAGCTCGCCGCGCAGCAGCTGCTTTTCGACAAGGGCGGCTTCGTCGGTGCTGAGGCTGCTGTTGAGAAACTCGGCGGCCACCCCGGCTTCGTGCAGTGCGCCCACCTGGTCGTGCATCAGCGCAATCAGCGGCGACACCACCACCGTCACGCCCAGCCCCTGGCGGTGGCGCACGATGGCGGGCACCTGGTAGCACAGGCTTTTGCCGCCGCCGGTGGGCATCAGCACCAGCGCATCGCCCCCGCCCAGCACATGGGCCACGATGCTGGCCTGCGGGCCACGGAAGGCGCTGTAGCCAAACACTTCTTGCAGCACGGTGTGGGCGTGTGCCAGTGGCTCTGAAAGGGGCGCTGAAAGGGGTGAATGTGGCATGGCGCGATTGTCGGGCATGGGTACTTTCCCTGAAATTGGCCCAAAAGGGGCTTGTATGGCGTTGGGGCCTCAACCTTGTCTGTAAGCTAGTCGGAACACCGTTTTTTTCAGAGGAGAGCCCACATGAAACCCGTTGCCCAATTGCTCAAAGCCAACGACCAGAGCAACTTTTTGCGCGTTGCACCCGATGTCAGCGTGTTTGTCGCGCTGGAGCTGCTGTCCACCCTGCGGGTGGGTGCGCTGATGGTGATGGACGGCGAGCGGCTGATCGGAATTTTTTCCGAGCGCGACTATTGCCGCAAGGTGGCCCTGAAGGGCCGCAACTCCAAAGAGACCACGGTGGCCGACATCATGACTTCCGAGGTGTTCACCGTGCCCTCAACCACCAGCACCCATGCCTGCATGGCACTGATGAACGAAAAGCACTTCCGCCACCTGCCCGTGGTCGATGGCGACAAGGTGCTGGGCCTGATTTCCATGCGCGACATCATGGCCGACGTGATTGCCGAGCACGAGTTCACCATCAACCAGCTTGAAACCTACGTGAACTCCTGAGCCGCGCCGTGCGCTGCGGCACTGTCGCCCTGGTGTCTGCACCCCTGCAAACATAGGGCGCTGCCTCTACGGCGCGGGGCCGCTTTCCCCTAGGCTGGCGGGCTTGTTTCAACGCCACAGGTGCGACATGCACCCGCCCGCCATGCAGACCACCACCGCCGCAGCCGCCTCCCCGTACCCCCACCTGCTCCAGCCGCTGGACTTGGGCCACACCACGCTCAAAAACCGGGTGCTGATGGGCTCCATGCACACCGGCCTGGAAGA
>CALMMY010000495.1 GCA_937868695.1 uncultured Comamonadaceae bacterium | reverse complement strand
CGGCGGGTTTGGTGGCCACAGACACGCTGGGCGACATCCGCAAGGCACCACCACCGGCGCTGCCCGCCGCTGCGGTGGTGGCGCTGGCCCGTTCAGCTGGGTTCAGGGCCTCCCTGACCAGGTTCACATAGGCGTGCATGCCGCGCCCGGTCAGGTGTACGCCGTCGGAGCCCAGGTATTCGGGGTGGGCCGTGGCCAGCGCATTCCAATCGACCAGCCGGGCATTGGGGTAGCGGGGAATGACGCGGCGCAGCATGCGGTTGTTGCCGTCTATCCAGCGGCGCGGCGCATGCACGTTCATCACCACCACCAGACGGCGGTCGGACAGCTCTTGCAGGATGTCGTGCAGGCCCGACTCATACAGGTAGCCGTTGGTGCCCAGGTGCATGAAGACCACATCGGCCAGCCTGTCCTGGGTGCGCAGCTCCCTGAGCAGGCTGAACCCGTCGCTGCCCTGCCGCCCTTCTTTGGCCTCCACCACGATGGGCGACAGGTTGCGGGTGAGGTAGCCCTGCGTGCCCAGCAGCACCGAGTCGCCCACGGCGGTGAGCACCAGCTGTTCGCGGGGCAGCGAGGGGGGCAAGGCCTGGGGTATCTCCGGGCTGAGCAGCATGTGCGGCAGGAGGGTGGGCTGTTCACCCAGTTCGGCCAGCCCAGGTGTGGCTGGCGGTTGTGTTGCGCCAGCGGCCACCTGCGGCTGCGCGGGCAGGTGTGCCAGGTAAAGCTGCACCACCACGGCACAGCACAGGGCACAGGCCACGGCCAGGCCCGCCCAGCCCCGGCGCTGCCAGGGGCGCACGGGGTAGGCCCGCACCGGCTGCTCCACCCAGCGGTATGACATTTCGGTCAGCAGCAGCGTCAGGCCCAGGCGCACGGGCAAGGCCAGCCACGGGTCGTCCGGCAGCTCATGGCCAGGGCGCAGCAGCACAAAAACCGGCCAGTGCCACAGGTACAGGCCATAAGACCGCTGGCCGATGTAGCGCAGCACCGGCAAGCCCAGCAGGCGGCCCAGCAGCGTGCGCGGAGCGGTGGCCCCGACGATGAGCAGGCAGGTGGCCAGCGACACCGCCGCAAAGCCCCAGCGGTACAGGCCCGCATCGGCTTCACTCGCCCACGCCACCGCCGCCAGCACCACCGCCAGCCCGGCCCAGCCCAGGCACTCATGCAGCCAGGGGTGTGGCGGGGTGATGGCCGAGTGGATGACCGCATCGGCACCGGGTTTGTCGGCTGGTGTGGCAACGGCCAGATGCTGTGTGCTGGCCGCTTCCTGTGCGGCGGATCGGAATTTTTTCTTGCGGCGACCCGCTTTGCGGGATGCCTGCGGGGGAGCGGGTTCAGGCAAGCAGACGGTGGCCGGGGGGCAGGCTGCGGCCTCAACCACAGCGGAGGGTCTGACCCGTGCTGCCCACGGGTTCCACACGCAGGCCAGCACAGCCCCCATCAGCAGGCCCATTGCATGGGTGTCGGTGCCCAGGTAGAGCCGGTTGGGGTCGGCTTGCTCGGGCACGCCCTGCCACATGGCCAGCAGCGCCATCCAGCCCGCGCTGCACACGGCCAGCACGGCGGCCACCACCAGCACGCCCCGCCGCCCGCCCAGGCGGGCTGCCGCCAGCAGCAGCAGCGGCCAGGCCAGGTAGAACTGCTCCTCAATGGCCAGCGACCACAGGTGCTGCAACAGCGGCGGGCGGCCAAACATCTCGAAGTAAGACTGCTCCGAGTGAATCTGCCACCAGTTGGACACATACAGCAGCGCCGCAGGCAAGTCTTGCTGCTGCCGCCTCAGCGCATCGGGTGCCCACCACAGCGCGGCCAGGGTGGAGACCACCAGCATGGCCAGCATGGCGGGCAACAGCCTGCGCAAGCGCCCGGCATAGAACGCGCCCAGGCGCAGGCCGCCTGTGGCCAACCGCTCGCGCAGCAGCAGCGAGGTGATCAGAAACCCCGACAGCACAAAAAACACATCCACGCCGAGAAACCCGCCGGGGGCCAGCCCCGCCATCTCGGCATGAAAAACCATGACCGCAGCCACCGCCAGCGCACGCACGCCGTCCAGCCCCGGTATGTACTCTCCCTTGTTCATTCCACCCACACCTGTTCGCATTCAATCCGCAGTCCATCCACCAAGGGCAGCACTATATGGGCGCAAGGCGACAGCCAGGCACCTCACCAGCAACAGACCGTTGTTTTTGAGGGCCGATTGATCAGGGTCAACCGGGATGGTTGACATGGGGTTGCTGAAACCCTGGCTTGATAGCGCATCAGCGCACAATACTGCATCTACAATAAATCAGATGAAAACCAAGCTGATCTGGGATGAAGCCAAGCGCATCAGCAACCTTGCCAAACACGGTCTCGACTTTGCTGATGCGGATGAGGTGCTGGCATCGCGCTACAGACTGGACATCGCCGTTGTGAGACAAGGTGAATCGCGCGTGCAGTCCATTTCGTATGCGCTTGGTTTTTTGGCCGTGCTGACTGCTGTGCATACCCCACGCGACGGGGCAACACGCATGATCAGCTTTCGTCGTGCAAGCAAATTGGAACGTGAGGTTTACGATGCCTGGCTCGAAAACGAATGCACTGACCCGCAGTGAGGTTGTGGCGGCTGTGCGTGCCCTGCCACCGTCGCAGGACTTTGTCTGGGACGGGCTGGATGAAGATGACCGCCCTGCCACCGCCGACGAACTGCAAGCGGGTGTGGCTGCCCAGCGAAAACGCGGTCGCCCCACCAGCGGCGTGACCAAGGAGCAGGTTGCGATCCGCTTTGACCGCGATGTGCTGAGTGCGTTTCGCGCCGCAGGCCCAGGCTGGCAAACCCGAATGAACGATGCTCTGCGCGACTGGTTGCGTACCCATTCGGCGGTGTGACGGGCTGGAACAGATCCCTTGACCACTTCGGCAAAGTGTCCGCTTGCAGGTCACACCCTCACGGACTGGTCGGCTCGCCCGCCAACCCCACCAGCCCCGCATTCACCGTCTCCGCATCCAGCGCCCTGAACACCGTGTTGTGGCGGTGGGTGAACGGCCCGCCGCCGGGGATGAGTTCACCGGCTGGGCCGAAGCCGATGGCTTTGAACTTCCAGCTGCCACCGATGAGCTTGAGGTTGCCGACCAGCTGGCCGTGGGCATCGCGCACCTGGCAGACGCTGGGGTTGAGGCTGGCGCTGGAATCGGTAACAACGGGGTGAAGGGTGAGCGGCGCAGTCATGGCGTGGATGTCGGAGCGGTGCAGGAAACGTGAGGGACGAGGAAGATGCGGTGGTGGATATGGCTGGCGCAGGGCATGCTGTGGCTCAGGTGCCGCAGAAGGTGCGGTAGCCCGCCGCCTGCGCCGGTTGGGCGGGCTGGGCGTAGCGGTCTTGGCCGGGTGCTTCGTCAAAGGGGCGTTGCAGCACGGCCAGCAGGGCGTGGAACGGGGCCATGTCGCCGTGGTCGCTGGCGGCGTTCAGGGCTTCTTCCACCCGCTGGTTACGCGGGATGTAGATGGGGTTGACGCGGCGCATGGCGCTGGCCCGCTCGGCTGGGTGATTGTGCGGGTGGCCGTGGGTGTGGGGCACCGGGCCGGATACCAGCCGGGCCTGCCAGCGCGGCAGCCACTCGTCCAGGCGGGCCGGGTCGGCAAACAGGCTGCGCAGGCGTTGGCTGGCGGGGTGGGCTGACAGGGCCAGCCCGGCATCGGTTGTGTCGGCATCCGGCCACACGGCTTCGGCCACATCGCACAGGTGGCGGTGGGCCAGTGTCCAGTCCACGCCCTGCCCTTGCATGGCGTGCAGCCAGCCCTGAATCAGCGCCAGGTCGGCGGCATCGTCCACGTCCGGGCCTGCTGCGTTGCCCTGCCCGCTTTCGCTGCCTGGGTCAGCCCGGCCAGCGTTTGCCGCATCCACCAGCCCCAGCTTGGCCCGCATCACCGCCAGCCAGTGGCGCTGGTACAGCACGGGAAAGTGGTTGATGACTTCGGTGGCCTGCTCCACGGCCTGTTCGGTGTCGGCATGCAGCAGGGGCAACAGGGCTTCGGCCAGGCGGGCCAGGTTCCACTGGGCAATGCCGGGCTGGTTGCCCCAGGCGTAGCGCCCGCCCCGGTCGATGGAGCTGAACACGGTGGCGGGGTCGTAGGCCTCCATGAAAGCGCAGGGGCCGTAGTCGATGGTTTCGCCCGACAGGGTCATGTTGTCGGTGTTCATCACGCCGTGGATAAAGCCCAAGCCCATCCATTGCGCCACCAGCCGGGCCTGGCGCTCGCACACGGCGGCCAGCATGGCCAGGTAGGTGGCACCGGAGGTGGGCGTGGCTGGTTGGCCGGGTGCGGTGGCGCTGTCGAGCGCCGGGGCCAGTGCGGGACAGTGGCGGGCCAGCGTGACATCGGCCAGGCGGCGCAGCAGGGCTTCATCGTCCTGCCCCGCCACCCATTGGAAGGTGCCCACGCGGATGTGGCTGGCGGCCACGCGGGTCAGCACCGCACCGGGCTGGGGGCCGTGGTCACGGCGGATGCGTTCGCCCGTGGTGGCCACGGCCAGCGAGCGGGTGGTGGGCACGCCCAGCGCGTGCATGGCTTCGCTGACGAGGTATTCGCGCAGCATCGGCCCCAGCGCGGCCTTGCCGTCGCCACCGCGCGAAAACGGCGTGCGCCCCGAGCCTTTGAAGGCCACATCGCGCAGCCGACCAGCGGCATCGCACACCTCGCCCAGCAGCAACGCCCGGCCATCGCCCAGCTGGGGCGAATAGCCACCGAACTGGTGCCCGGCATAGCCCTGGGCCACGGGCTGGGCCTCTGGCGGCACGGTGTTGCCTGCCAGCAGCTCGGCCCCTGCCGGGGAGTCGAATGCTTCGGCAGGCCAGCCGAGTTCGCGGGCCAGGGCGTGGTTGAACACGGCCAGCGCAGGCTGGGGGACGCGGGCGGGCTGCCAGGGAATGCACAGCTCGGGCAGCAGGCTGGCGTAGCGGTGTTGCAGGCCGGGTGTCAGGCTGGCGGGGGCAGAGGTTGCGGGGGTGGTGGCGGCAGCAGTGCAGGACGCAGCCGGAACGGGAGGCATGGAAGTTGGGGTGAGGGCCATGCCGCCGAGGGTAGCGGCTGGCCCCGCATCCGAGGTGGGTCGGTGCTTAAACCCGGACGGTGCGTTGGGGCTTGGTGGGGCCGACATTGGCATGTTCAGCAGGCGTGCGGGTGTAGCGTGCTGTTTCTTGCCTGGCTTTTGTGGTGGCGTGCTGTTTCTCGGCTGGCGGGTGTGGTGACGAGCCGGTTTTTGCTTGGCGCGCTGCCGCTTCTCGGCTGACGTTTGTGGTGGCGAGCCATGCCGTGCTGACGTGGCGTGCTGGG
>CALMMY010000494.1 GCA_937868695.1 uncultured Comamonadaceae bacterium | reverse complement strand
AATACGGCAAGTTTGACGACATCGCCACCCACCGCGCTGCCCTGCCCCGCCACAAAGTGGCCAAGTGGATACGCCATGCGCTGGAGATCAATGCCGAAATCGCCATCCGCATCGTCGATACCGAAGAGGGCCAGCAGCTCAACCGCGACTACCGCCAGAAAGACTACGCCACCAATGTGCTGACCTTCGACTACTGCACCGAGCCGGTGATGATGGCCGACCTGGTGCTGTGCGCCCCCGTGGTGGCCCGCGAAGCCGCCGAGCAGGGCAAAACCCTGGCCGACCACTACGCCCACCTGCTGATCCACGGCACCCTGCATGCCCAGGGCTGGGACCACGAAACCAGCGAGGCCGAGGCAGAAGAAATGGAAGCGCGCGAAATCGCCATTCTGGCGGGCCTGGGCCTGCCCAACCCCTACGCCTGAAGGAGGCCCGACCATGACTGACCGTGTCATTCTGCGTGCAGCTTCTGCCGCCTTGGCCTTGGCCAATTTCCTGTTTGCGGTGTGGCTGCTGGGCCCCGGCACTTGCCAGAAGATGGAAGGCAAAGTCACCGGCCTGATGTACTGCACCCTGCCCTCTGGTGAAGAAATCACCTTCATGAAAACCCTGCCGCCAGAAATTTTCATGCTCGTCATGCTGGGCTCGCTGCTGGCGGGCGTGCTGGTGGCCCGCTGGGTGGTGGCCAGCGCCAAGCCGCGCTGACCCCCGCCCGCCTCAACCGTCAACCTCAGCGCCTGAGCGAAGCCGACAGCTCCATCAGGCGCAGGCTTTCGGCACGGTGGCCGTGCCGGTCTTCACCCCGCGCACCGCGCGCCAGGGGTAAAAACTGCGCAGGGCCGTGCTCACCGATCAACGTGCTGCCGCGCAGCCACTGGCCCCAGCCTGCAATGGCGGTGGCAAAGCGGAACTCCTCATCGGCCTGGGCCAGCGCGGGCCAGGCACCGGCGGCGCGGTGGACCGGAAACTCCACCAGCGTGCTGACCGTCTGGCCCGGCTGCTTGTAGCGCAGCTTGAGCCAGGCCAGCTCGGAGGCATGTGCGCGGTCTTGGGCATGGGCACCCGAAGGGGCTGCGCCCCCTTCTTTCTGGTAGCGCAGGGGATCGACCGAGCCCTTGCCGCCGCGCGGCACCACCTCGTACAGAGCCGTCACGCTGTGACCCGCGCCCACATCGCCCGCGTCCACCTGGTCGTTGTTGAACTGCTCGCGGGTCAGGGCACGCAGCTCGTAGCCCAGCAGGCGGTATTCATCGACCAGGGCGGGGTTGAACTCGATTTGCAACTTCACATCCTGGGCAATCACGGCCAGCGTGGAGGTGAACTGGTGTACCAGCACCTTGTGCGCCTCTTGCAACGAGTCCAGGTAGTGGTAGCTGCCGTCGCCCGCATCGGCGAGTTTTTTCATGAGCACTTCGTTGTAGTTGCTGTCGCCCACGCCCAGGGTGGTCAGGCTGGTGCCCGCCTTGCGCTCGGCCTCGACCAGTTTTTTCAGCTCGTCGGGGTTGTTCACTCCGACATTCAGGTCGCCATCGGTGGCCAGCAGCACGCGGTTGATGCCGCCGTCGATGTGCGAGGCCCTGGCCTGCGCGTAGGCCAGGCGGATGCCAGCCTCACCCGCCGTGCTGCCACCGGCCACCAGCGCGTCGATGGCCTGCTGGATGGCGGTGGTCTGGTCGCCGGGTGTGGGAGGCAGCACCACGCGCACCCCGGAGGCGTAGGTCACCATCGACACCCGGTCAACAGGGCGCAGCTGCTGGGCCAGCAGCCGCAGTGCCGACTTGACCAGCGGCAGCCGGTCTGCCGGTGACATGGAGCCCGACACGTCCACCAGAAACACCAGATTGGCCGGAGGCAGCGTGGTTTTGGCCACGTCTTTGCCCTGGATGGCCACGCGCATCAGGCCACGGCCCTGGCCCCAGGGCGAGGCCGCCAGCTGCACATCCACCCCGAACGGGTGCGGCGCATCGGCGGCGGGCAGGGGGTAGCGGTAGCCGAAGTAGTTGACCATTTCCTCCACCCGCACCGCATCTGCCGGGGGCAGCTGGCCCCGGTTGAGAAAGCGGCGCACGTTGGCATAGCTGCCGGTGTCCACATCGATGCTGAAGGTGGACACCGGCTCCTGCGCCACGCGCTTCCAGGGGTTGTCGGCAAACGCCTGGTAGCGAGCGGTGTCGGCCACCAGGGGAGGGGCAACGGGCATCTGGGCGTGCGACAGCATGGGCTTGGCCATCATTTCCATGCGGACAGCGGGTGCGGAAGCGGGTACAGGTGCGGGTGCGGGGGCCACCGCCGCCGCAGCGGGGGGCATCGACGGGAGAGCCAGATGGGGCGGCGCAGCGGCCTTGGATTCGCGGGCCGCATCCACCGAAGGCATGGCCGACGGCAAACCGACCTGCGCCGGGCGAGCGGCATCCTGCGTGGTGGCTGTGGTGGCCACCGGCCCGCTGCCGGAGCAGGCGCTCAAGGCCAGACAGGCCGCCGCCAGCCAGGGCCAGGTGCGTGGCCAGAGGGTGGGGCTGCGCGGCGTGCACACAGCAACGGATGTCAAAATCATCGGACTGCACTCCCATAAAAAACCGCCACAGGCGACCATGTGCCGGGTTGTACCACCGGATGTGCAGGGCATGCAGATCAGCGCATCCGGCAACGTACCCGGTCTGTAACCAGTTGTGAGCACAAACCGGGCTGCCACGCCCCCTGAACGGTGCCAGAATGCACACGGCTCATTTCGCATGCACACACGGTATTCACGCACCCATGTCCGCCCACACACCGCACGCACACCCCCTCACCGACCACTGGCTGGGAGCACTGGACATCTGGCTGCTGGCCGAAGGCAAGCACCAGCGCCCCTGGGAAAAACTGGGGGCGCACCCCACCACCCTCAACGGCCAGGCAGGCACCGCGTTTGCCGTGTGGGCACCGCATGCCCGCAGCGTCGGCCTGGCAGGTGACTTCAACGCCTGGGTCAGCCAGCCCATGACGCGCCAGGCCCAGTGCGGCGTGTGGGTGCTGTTTGTGCCCGGCGTGGGGGCGGGGGCCTGGTACAAGTTCGATGTGGAAGGGGCCGACGGCCAGCGCATGCTCAAAACCGACCCCTACGCCCGCGAAACCGAGCTGCCCCCCGGCAACGCTGCGCGCGTGTGCGCCACGTTCGCGGCCCAGCCGCTTCAGGCGGCGGCGGGCACCGCACCATCGGGCACATCCGGCAGCGCAGCCGCCCCACGCCCTGCCCATGCACCCGCCCACTCCCCCGGTAACGGTCAGGCTGCGATGGCGATTTACGAGGTGCATGCGGGCTCGTGGCGCAGGCCCTGGGGGCCGCACACCACCGCCACCTGGGACGACCTCACCCACCACCTGGTGCCCTATGTGGCCGAAATGGGTTTCACCCACATCGAGCTGATGCCGGTGGCCGAGCACCCGTTCTACGGCTCCTGGGGTTACCAGCCCACCGGCCTGTACGCCCCCACCGCCCGCCACGGCGGGCCGGAGGGTTTCCGGCGGCTGGTCGATGCCATCCATGCAGCGGGCCTGAAGCTCATCATCGACTGGGTGCCCGCCCACTTCCCCACCGACGCGCACGCCCTGGCCCGCTTCGACGGCACCGCGCTGTTCGAATACGCCGATCCGCGCGAAGGCTTCCACCAGGACTGGAAAACCCTCATCTACAACTGGGCACGGCCCGAGGTGCGCAACTTCCTGGTGGGCAACGCGCTGTACTGGATCGAGCAGTACGGCGTGGACGGCCTGCGGGTGGATGCCGTGGCCTCCATGCTCTACCGCGACTACAGCCGCCCCGACGGCCAGTGGGTGGCCAACCGCTACGGTGGCCGCGAAAACCTGGAAGCCATCGCCTTTCTGCGCGAAATGAACGATGTGCTGCAAACCGAGGCACCGCACGCCGTCACCATTGCCGAAGAATCCACCGCCTTCCCCCGCGTGACCGGCCCCACCGCAGACGGTGGCCTGGGCTTCACGCACAAATGGAACATGGGCTGGATGAACGACACCCTGGCCTACCTGGCCGAAGACCCGGTCAACCGCCGCTGGCACCACAACAAACTCACCTTCTCCATCACCTACGCGCACAGCGAACGCTATGTGCTGCCCCTGTCGCACGACGAGGTGGTGCATGGCAAAGGCTCGCTGCTGAACAAAATGGCCGGTGACCGCTGGCAGAAGTTTGCCAACCTGCGGGCGCTGTATGCCTGGATGTACGCCCACCCCGGCAAGAAGCTGCTGTTCATGGGCAGCGAGCTGGCCCCCGCCACCGAATGGAACCACGATGGCCAGCTGCCCTGGGAGCTGCTGCAAGACCCGGCCCATGCCGGTGTGCAGCGGCTGGTGCGCGACCTCAACCACCTCTACCGCGCCAGCCCCGGCCTCTGCACCCGCGACAGCGACCCCGGCGGGTTCCAGTGGCTGGTGGTGGACGATGCCGACCAGTCGGTGCTGGCCTTTGCCCGCCTGGGGCACCACCCGCACGACACGGTGGTGGTGGTGGCCAACTTCACACCCGTGGTGCGCCACGGCTACCGGGTGGGCGTGCCCCGCTGCCCACCGCCCGTCTTCAGCACCGCCGACGATGGCGCTGAAGACGGGGCAGAAGCAGGCTGCCTGTGGCGCGAGGTGCTCAACACCGACTCGGCCCACTACGGCGGCAGCAACCTGGGCAACCAGGGCCAGGTGCTGGCCCAACCCATCGCCATGCACGGGCAGGCCCAGTCCGTCTCACTCACCCTGCCTCCGCTGTCCGTCATCTGGCTGAAAATGCAGCCTGCGCCGGATGCCATCGAGCCACTGGCTGCCTGACATGCCCACTGATCAGCTCCCACCGCGCCGAGGGTGGTCTTTTCCAGCGGGTGCCAGCCTGGCCACAGACCCGGCAGATGGCTGCACCGGGGTGAATTTTTCAGTCACCTCGCACCATGCCACGGCGGTGACGGCGCTCCTGTTCGGGCAAGGCAACGGTGACACCCTGGCCACCACCCCTGACCACCGCATTGCCCTGCACAACCTGGGGCACGGACACTGGGCTGCGTTTGTACCGGGCCTGCAAGCCGGGCAACGCTATGCCCTGTGCGCCGATGGCCCCCGCGACCCCGCACACGGCCACCGCTTCGAGCCCGCGCAAACGCTGATCGACCCCTGGGCCTGCGGGCTGCTCGGCCCCACCGACCTGCTGGCCCGCCCCGATGCCCAGCCCATCCCGCACAGCCTGGTGGTGAACCACGCCGCCGAGCGGGCCGCCGGGGCCGCCATCGCGCCCCGCCCCCGCATCGCAGCTGACAGGGTGGTGATTTACGAAGCCCATGTCAAAAGCCTGACACGGCTGCACCCCGGTGTGCCCGAGGCCCAGCGCGGCACCTACGCCGGGCTGGCCAGCCCGGCCATGCTGGCGCACCTGAAAGCCCTGGGCATCACCACCGTCTGCCTGCTGCCCGTACACCAGCGCCTGACCGAGCACCACCTGCTGGAAAAAGGCCTGACCAACCACTGGGGCTACAACCCGCTCAACGTGTTCACCCCCGACCCGCGCTTTGCCGCCTGCACCCAGGGGCAAGCCCCCTGCACGCCCGAGCAGGCCGCCGCCATCCGGGCCGAGTTCCGCCAGATGGTCGATGCCCTGCACCGCGCCGGGCTGGAGGTGGTGCTGGATGTGGTGTTCAACCACACCGCCGAGAGCGACCACCACGGCCCCACCCTGAGCTGGCGCGGCCTGGACAACGCCACCTGGTACGCACTGGATGAGCACGGCCAGCCGCACAACTTCAGCGGCTGCGGCAACAGCCTCAACCTGGGCCACCGCACGGTCACCCAATGGGTGATGGACAGCCTGAGCTGGTGGGTGCAGGCCTACGGGGTGGACGGTTTCCGCTTCGACCTGGCCACCGCCCTGGGGCGGCAGGCCGAGCACCACCACGCCTTCAGCGCCGGTGCGGCCTTGCTGACCGCCCTGCACCAGGACCCGGTGCTGGCCACCGTGCGCCTGATTGCCGAGCCCTGGGACCTGGGGCCGGACGGCTACCGGCTGGGCCGCTTCCCGCCCGGCTGGCAGGAGTGGAACGACCGCTTCCGCGACACCACCCGCGCCTTCTGGCTGGGCCACCGCTGCACACCGGGCGACATGGCGCGGGTGCTGCTGGCCTCCAGCGACCGCTTCCAGCACAGCGGCAAGCGCCCGTCCGACAGCATCAACTTCATCACCGCGCACGACGGCTACACCCTGGCCGACCTGACGGCTTACACCCAGCGCCACAACCAGGCCAATGGCGAAGACAACCGCGATGGCCACGGCCACAACCTGAGCGCCAACGCCGGAACAGAAGGCCCCAGCACCGATGCGACCATCCTGTCGCAGCGCCAGCGCTGGCAGCGGGCCTTGCTGGCCACCCTGCTGCTGTCGCAGGGCACACCGCAGCTGCTGGCCGGTGACGAGCTGGGCCACAGCCAGCGCGGCAACAACAACGCCTACTGCCAGGACAACCCCACCACCTGGCTGGACTGGGCCCAAGCCGACCACGCACTGATTGACTGGGTGGGCACCCTGGCCGCCGTGCGCCAACACTACCCCGCCCTGCGCTGGTCGCAGTGGTTCACCGGGCAGCCCCTCCTCACACGCACGGGTGACCAGCCGTGCCCGCTGCACGACAGCCGCCACAACCACTGCCCGCCCGATTGCAGCTGGACGCACGCCTGCACCGGCCCCGATGTGGCCTGGCACAGCCTGGACGGCACGGCCATGACACCCCGGCACTGGGACGATCCGACCCTGCGCAGCTTGGTCTGCACCCTGGCCGTCAGCGAAACCGGCGGGCCTCCCACCGAGCGCCTGCTGCTGGTGCTGCATGCCGACCCGGCTTCCCGCACGCTGCCCTTGCCACCCGGCACCTGGCAGGCCCGGCTGGACAGCAGCGGCCTGCTGGCCAGCCAGGGCGTGTACCGCACCCGCATCGAAGTGCCCGGCTGCACCGTGCTGCTGCTGGTACAAGCCTTGCAAACCACCCACCCCGAACGGCCCCCGGCCTTTCCCGCCCCGATCCATCCGGAGACTTTGTGACCGATCTGCGCCACACCCCCATCCACCCCCTGCTGTCGCGCCGCAGCAGCGGGGTGCTGCTTCACCTCACCAGCCTGCCCGGCCCGCATGGCTCGGGCGACCTGGGCGCATCGGCCCGGCATTTCATTGACTGGCTGGCTTCGGCAGGCCAGTCGCTGTGGCAGATCCTGCCGCTGTCGCCCGCCGGGGCCGGCCACTCGCCCTACCAGAGCGTGTCGGCCTTTGCGGGCAATCCGCTGCTGGTCGATCTGGACGACCTGGTGCGCTGCGGCTGGCTGCCCTGGGCACCCAACCCCGGCTTTGAACAACGCAGCTGCGAGTTTGACCGCGTCATTCCCTACCGCATGGGCTGCCTGCACACCGCGTGGCAGGGCTTCCAGGCCCGCGCCAGCCACCACGAGCGCAACGAGCTGGCCGACTTCTGCCGCGACCACGCCCACTGGCTGGATGACTACGCCCTGTTCATGGTGCTCGACCGTTTGCACGGTGCCCCCTGGTCACACTGGCCCACCCCGCTGGCCAGGCGGCATCCCGAAGCACTGGCCAGCGTGCGGGCCGAGCACGGTGCAGACACCGGCTTCTGGCAGTTTGTGCAGTGGCGCTTCTGGGTGCAGTGGCAGCGCCTGCGCGGCCACGCCCACAGCAAGGGAGTCCACATCGTGGGCGATGCACCCATTTTTGTGGCCCACCACAGCGCCGATGTCTGGGCGCACGCACACGGTTTTTTGCTCGACGACACCCTTGAGCCCGCCGTGGTGGCCGGTGTGCCACCCGACTATTTCTCGGCCACCGGCCAGCGCTGGGGCAACCCGCTCTACAACTGGCACGCGATGGCCGACACCGGCTACCAGTGGTGGAAAGACTGGCTGGCCCACCTGCTGCGGCAGGTGGACATGGTGCGGCTGGATCACTTCCGGGGCTTTGAGGCGCACTGGGAAATTCCGGCCACCGAGCCCACCGCCATCAGTGGCCGCTGGCAGCCGGGGCCGGGCATGGCGCTGTTCCATGCACTGGCGCAGGCGCTGGGGCCGCTGCCCATCATTGCCGAAGACCTGGGGCTGATCACCCCCGCCGTACACCAGCTGCGCCAGGAATGCGGCCTGCCCGGCATGCGCATCGGCCACTTTGCGTTTGGCGACGGCCCCGACAACCCCTACCGGCCACACAACTTCGAGCCCCACACCGTGGCCTACACCGGCACGCACGACAACAACACCACCGTGGGCTGGTGGCAAAGCCTGGGCACCACCGAGCGCAACGCAGCCCGCCACTACCTGGGCGCAGGCATGGACAGCGCACCGCACTGGACGCTGATGCGCGCCCTGTCGCAATCGGTGGCCCACACCGTGGTGTTTCCGTTCCAGGATGTGCTGGGCCTGGACGGCACCCACCGCATGAACACACCCGGCCTGGCCAGCGGCTGCTGGGCATGGCGCTTTGACTGGAGCGATGTGGGCCACAGCCCCGCCGAAGACCTGTACGCCATGACCCAGGCCCACGGCAGGCTGCCCGCACCGCGCTGACGCACCCACCCACGACACACCCCCATTACTCAAACACCGGAGACCCTCATGGACAAACACTCCCCCCAATACCTGGCCAAACGCACCATCGCCCTGGTGCTGGCGGGCGGACGCGGTTCGCGCCTGCATGCCCTGACCGACCGCCGCACCAAGCCTGCCGTGTACTTCGGCGGCAAGTTCCGCATCGTGGACTTTGCGCTGTCCAACTGCCTGAACTCGGGCGTGCGCCGCATTGGCGTGCTGACGCAGTACAAGTCGCACAGCCTGCTGCGCCATTTGCAGCGCGGCTGGAGCTTTTTGCGCAACGAGTTCAATGAATTCATCGACCTGCTGCCCGCCCAGCAGCGCATGGACGACGAAAGCTGGTACCTGGGCACCGCCGATGCGGTGTACCAGAACCTGGACATCCTCAAGGCCCACAACCCCGACTACATCCTGGTGCTGGCCGGTGACCACATCTACAAGATGGACTACGCCAACCTGATTGCCGACCACGTGGCCCAGGGCAAGCTGTGTACCGTGGCCTGCATCGAAGTGCCGCTGGCCGAGGCCAGCGCCTTCGGGGTGATGGCCATCGACGAGCAGCGCCACATCGTCAGCTTCCAGGAAAAACCCGCCAGCCCGCCCCCCATGCCCGGCAAGCCCGACGTGGCCCTGGCCAGCATGGGCATTTACGTGTTCAACGCCCAGCACCTGTTCCGCGTGCTGGCTGAAGATGCGGGCAACGCCGCCTCCAGCCGCGACTTCGGCAAGGACATCATCCCCGC
>CALMMY010000493.1 GCA_937868695.1 uncultured Comamonadaceae bacterium | reverse complement strand
GGGCCTGCACGTTGTAGTGCAGGTTGCCATCGCCCAGGTGGCCGAAGTTGACCAGCCGCACGCCGGGGATGGCCTGGGCCAGCAGCGCATCGGTGTGCGCCACAAATGCCGGAATGCTGGAGATGGGGATGGAGATGTCGTGCTTGATGTTCAGCCCCTCCTGCGCCTGCGCCAGCGGAATGCTTTCGCGGATGTGCCACAGCTGTTCGGCCTGGGCCAGGCTTTCGGCCACCACGGCATCGCTCACCAGGTTATCGGCAAAGGCAGCTTCCATCAGGTGCTCGAACCGGGAGCGGGCGTGCTCTTCGCTTTCCAGGTCGGAGTTCTCCAGCAGCACGCACCAGGGCGTGCTTTGCCACAGCGGCACGCGCAGGTGCGGGCAGTGGGTGTGTACCAGCCCCAGCGCAAACTGGCCCATCACTTCAAAGCCGGTCAGCCCGGCGCCCAGGTGCCGGTGGGCCAGGCCCAGCAGGGCAACGGCGGCTTCCAGGCTGGGCACCGCTGCCCAGGCCGTGAGCTGGGCGGCGGGTTGGGGGTAGAGCCGCAGGCTGGCGGCGGTGATGATGCCCAGCGTGCCCTCGCTGCCCACAAACAGGTGGCGCAGGTCGTAGCCGGTGTTGTCCTTGCGCAGCCCCGACAGGCCGTGCCACACCTCGCCCTGGGCGGTGACGACTTCCAGCCCCAGACACAGCTCGCGGCTGTTGCCGTAGCGCACCACCTGCGTGCCCCCTGCGTTGCAGGCCAGGTTGCCGCCGATGGTGCAGCTGCCTTCGGCGGCCAGGCTGAGCGGAAACAGCAGCCCGGCCTGTTCGGCGGCCTGCTGCACGTTGTGCAGAATGCAGCCGGCCTCGGCCACCAGGGTGAGGTTGGCGCTGTCGATCTGGCGCACGGCATTCATGCGTTGCAGGCTCAGCACCACCTGGGTGCCGCTGGTGTCGGGCACGCTGCCCACCACCAGGCCGGTGTTGCCGCCCTGGGGCACGATGCTCACGCCCGCTGCTGCACAGGCCCTGACGACGGCGGCCACTTCCTCCGTGCAACCGGGGCGCACCACGGCCAGGGCGCGGCCCTGCTGGCGTTTGCGCCAGTCGTTCTCCCAGGCGCTGAGGTCGGTGGCCGGGTCGTCGTGGGTCAGCACATGGGCCGCACCCACCAGCTCGGCCAGGATGTCAATCAGTGGGCGCAAGGTGCTGGCCGTGCTGGCGGAGGGGGCGGTTTCAGGCATGCTGATGGTTGAACTATCAAATAGCAAACTATTCAATTCTGGCGAGCGCAAACGACATTTTTTATGCCAATCCTGATGGCGGGTCGGTCTGGGTGGGTGCAACTGGCTGGCTGGTGCTGGCTGCTGCCTGTGCCCGGCCATTGGCCAAGCGGATGCGCACATGGGCGGCGCAGGCCACAAACAGCAGCAGGCACAGCGCGATCTGGCCACCGGCCAGCCAGTTGCCCGGTGCGGCATCGCCCCAGGCACGCACCACGCCCTCGGTGAAGTAAATCCACACCAGCAGGCTGAGCCAGCGGTAGGTGTACATGCGGTTTTTGAGCAGGCCCGCCAGCGGAATGCACAGCGGCAGCACCTTGATGGCCAGCCAGCTGCCACCGGGGCGGATGGGGGCCAGCCACAGTTCCCAGGCCAGGCCCAGCACGATCAGCCCCAGCAGGCTGCCCACCGCCACAGCGCGGGTCATGTTGACATTGAACGGAGCTGGCCTGGCCTCGCTGTGTGCCGGGTCGGTTGCGGGTTGGGTCGAAAGCGGGGGAGTGTGGGCAGGGCGGGTCATGGGGAGTGGAGATGGGCAGTCGGGCGGGCAGCATGGCCTTGCCAGGGGGCGGTGGCATGATACCGGCATGATTGATTGGTACAGTTTCAAGGGAAAAACACAGGCACTGGCGCACAGCCTGTGGCAAGGCGCATGGGCATTTCCGTGGCGCAACACCGCGCTCACGCTGCGCGAGCGGTTCCGCGAAGACCGTCTGGGCGTGACGGCCAGCAGCCTCACCTTCACCACCATCATCTCGCTGGTGCCGCTGTTTGCCGTGGGGTTGGCGGTGTTCAGCGCGTTTCCCATGTTCGGGCGCATGCAGACGGCCTTGCAAAAGTGGCTGGTGGACAGTCTGGTGCCCGAGGCCATTGCCCGCCAGGTGCTGATGTACCTGAGTCAGTTTGCCTCCAAAGCTGGCCAGATGGGCTGGACGGGTGCGGCGGCGCTGCTGGTGTCGGCGCTGGCACTTGTGCTGACCATCGACACCAAGCTCAACGACATCTGGCGCGTGCGCCGTGCCCGCCCGCTGGCGCAGCGCGTGCTGGTGTACTGGGCGGTGCTGACGCTGGGGCCGCTGCTGCTGGGCGGCAGCCTCACGCTCACCTCGTATGTGGTGTCGGCCAACAAGGGGCTGGTGGCGGCCCTGCCCGGTGGCCTGAAGCTGGTGATCGACACGCTGGAGTTTGTGCTGGTGGCGCTGGGCCTGGTGCTGCTGTACCGCTATGTGCCCAATACCCGTGTGGTGTGGGCGCACGCCTGGATGGGCGGCGTGTTTGCGGCGGGCGGCATGGAGCTGGCCAAATCGCTGCTGGGCTGGTACGTGGCCAAGGTGCCCACGTATTCGGCGGTGTACGGCGCGTTTGCCACCGTGCCCATATTGCTGGTCTGGATCTATCTGGTGTGGGTGATTGTGCTGCTGGGCGCTGTGGTGGTGGCCTACCTGCCTGCCTTGCAGGCAGGCGTGGCCAGGCGCAGCAACGGGCCGGGCTGGCCGTTCCAGCTGGCGCTGGAAATGCTGGATGCCCTGCATCAGCGCCGGGGCCAGGCCGATGGCGTGGGCCTCTCGCTCGATGCCCTGTCGCGCCAGCTGCGCGTGAGCGACCTGCATCTGGAAGAACCGCTCGAAGCCCTGCTGGCGCTGGATTGGGTGGGTCGGCTGGACGACGAGGCCCAACGCTACGTGCTGCTGATCGACCCCGCCCAGGTGACACTGGCTCCGCTGGTGCAGCGCCTGCTGCTGCCTGAATCATCCGCCACCGAGATGATGTGGAAAATCGGCCATTACCGATCGACCAGACTTCATTCTTTGCTATCGCCTGTTGGTCTTAAAGCAGCACCGGGGCCGACAGAAACCCCCTGAACCGCGCCCGCCCGCCCCGCACAGGCGGCGCACTGAGCCGGTAGCCCGGAAAGCGTGCCAGAAACCGCCCCAGCGCAATGCGCCCCTCCAGCCGCGCCAGGTGCAGGCCCGCGCACTGGTGGATGCCCAGGCCAAACGCCAGGTGGCGGTTGGGGTCGCGCTCCAGGTCGGGCACACCGGGTTGGCTGAACACGGCGGGGTCGCGGTTGGCCGCACCGATGCACAGCGTCACCAGGCTGCCCTCTGGCAGATCGACCCCGCCCACCCGCACGGGCCGCAGTGCGCGGCGGTTGCCCAGCTGGTTGGAAGACTCCATGCGCAGCACCTCGTCCACCGCGCGGGTCAGCAGGGCTTCCTGTGCCTCGGGCTGGTGGCGGGTGCCGTGCAGGCCGCGCAGCAGGCTGTCGAGGGCGGCAGGGTGCTCTTGCAGCAGCACCAGCGCATTGCCGATCAGGTTGGTGGTGGTTTCGTGCCCGGCGTTCAGCAGAAAAATGCAGTTGTGCAGCAGTTCCAGCTCGCTGAGCTGTTCGTCCGGGCCATCGCCCCGGATCAGGCGGGTCAGCACGTCGTGCTCGGGGTCGCCGGGCTGGCGGCGGCGGCGCTCGACCAGGTTGCGCAGGTAGTCCAGCATTTCCAGCACGCTGCGGTTGCCCAGGGCGTGCTGGTCGTGGCTCAGGCTGGGCTCCAGCGCCCCCAGAATGGCCAGCGACCAGGCCCGCAGCGGCCCGCGCTCGGCCAGCGGCACACCCAGCAGGTTGCCGATCACCTCCACCGGGATGGCGGCGGCGTAGTCTTCGATCAGATCGCCCGCGCCGCGCCCGGCCAGGCTGTCCAGCAACCTGTCCACCAGCTGCACCAGCCCGGCCTCCATCTCGGCAATGGCGCGGCGGGTGAGGGCACCCATCAGCAGGCGGCGCACGCGGGTGTGCAGCGGCGGATCGCTGAACACCAGGCTGGTGGTGTGGTGCTGGTACAGCGGGGCCGGTGCCTCGGCGCTGCCATGCGGCGGCAGGTTGAAGCGGGGCGCGAACTCGATGTGTTTGTCCGAGCTGAAGCTGGCCGCATCGCGGTACACCGCCACCAGGTCGGCATGCCGGGTCAGCAACCACGAGCCATCGGGCATGCGCCGCATGGGCTGCTGCTCGCGCAGCACGCTGTACACCGGGTAGGGGTTGGCCAGAAAGTCGGCGGGCAGGCTGCGCAGGTCAAAGTCCTGTGCAATCTGCTGCGCCCGCGCGTCCGACATGGGCGGGGTGATGGCCGATGGGGCAACGCGCATGGCAGCTCCGGGGTGGGGGAGGGGGAGGGTGGTGGCCGGACTTGCGTGGTGCGCCAGCCATCAGCCGGCGGAGGCCACCGCAGCGGAGGGTGTGCTGGCCGGTGCCGCCTGCGTGCGCAGAAAGTCGCGCAGTGCGGCCAGCGTTTCTTCGGGGGCCTCGGTCATCTGGTGGTGGCCGCAGGGCACGCTGACCACCTGCACCTGTTTGCCCGCTGCACGGGCGGTGCGGATCAGCCCCTGTGCCGCCTTGGGGTGGGTCATCTGGTCTTGTGCGCCCAGCACAAACAGCACCGGGCAGGCGATGGCGGCCACCGCTGCCTCGCCGTTGGCGTAGCTGTCGCAGGCCACAAAGCCACGGTGGAACACATTGACCGCCCGGTTGCTGGCCAGCACGCGCTTTCCCAGCGCCATGCCCGCGCCGTACACCCAGGTGCCCGGCCCCAGCGCCGAGGGCACGGGGGCCAGCGTGCTGCGCGAGAACACGTTCACCATGGTCAGCGCCTTCATGGGGTCGTTGAGCGAAGCGTCGATCAGCGCGGGCGACACCTTCATGGGGAAGGCCGTGCCCACCAGCACCAGGTGGCTGACGCGCGGCCCCAGCCGGGCCGCCGCCTCCAGCGCAATCAGCGAGCCCCAGCTGTGGCCCACCAGCGCGGCCTGCGCCACGCCCAGGGCATCCAGCACGGCGGCCACCGCGTCGGCGGCCTGCTCCACGCTGGCCGGAGCCTCGCCGCTGCTGCGGCCATGGCCGGGCAAGTCCAGCGCCAGCACGTTCCAGCCGTGGTGGGCCAGCCAGCGGGTTTGCAGAATCCACACGCTGTGGTCGTTCAGCACGCCGTGGATGAACACCGCCGTGGGCTGTGCGGGGTTGAAGGGCTTGCCGCCGGTGTAGGCGTAAACCGTGTGGTCGCCAAGCGAAATGTTCATGGATCAGCCTTTTGATGAAAATGGCAGATTGCGCTTTGAGGGAAAGCGCGAAGTGCTATTGAATGAATTGATCTTGCCGAGAGGGTGGGCTTGTCAGCTGGCTTTGGCTGCTGCTTTTTCGGCCACTTTGAGTGCCCGCTTCAGATCGTCGATCAGGTCAGCCGGGTCTTCCAGCCCGATGGACAGGCGGATGGTGCCGGGGCCGATGCCCGCACCGGCCAGCGCCTCGTCGCTCATGCGGAAGTGCGTGGTGCTGGCGGGGTGGATCACCAGGCTGCGGCAGTCGCCCACGTTGGCCAGGTGGCTGAAGAGTTGCAGGCCCTCGATGAAGGCGCGGCCCTGGGCGCGTGAACCCTTGATGTCGAAGCTGAACACCGAGCCCGCGCCCGCCGCGCCGTGGCGCAGCAGCCGGTTGGCCAGCGCGTGGCTGGGGTGGCTTTCAAGCAGCGGGTGGCCCACGCGGCTCACCAGTGGGTGGCTGGCCAGAAACGCCACCACCTTTTCGGTGTTGCGCATGTGGCGTTCCATGCGCAGCGGCAGCGTCTCCAGCCCTTGCAGGATCAGCCAGGCGCTGTGCGGGCTGAGGCAGGCCCCGAAGTCGCGCAGCCCCTCGCGGCGGGCACGCAGCAAAAACGCGCCCACGGTGCTTTCTTCCGAAAAGTTCATGCCATGAAAGCCGTCGTAGGGCGCGGCCAGCTCGGCAAACCGGCCACTGCGTGCATGCTCGGCAGCCCAGTCGAAGCTGCCGCCGTCCACCACCACGCCGCCGATCACCGTGCCGTGCCCGCTCAGAAACTTGGTGGCCGAGTGGTAGACCATGTCGGCCCCCAATTCCAGCGGCTTCTGGTGCCAGGGCGTGGTCAGCGTGCTGTCCACCAGCAGCGGCACCCCGGCATCTCGCCCGATCTGGGCCACGGTGGGGATGTCCAGCACGTCCAGGCCGGGGTTGCCCACGGTTTCACCGAACAGCAGGCGGGTTTCGGGGCGGATGGCGGCCTTCCAGCCGTCGATGTCGCCGGGCTGCACAAAGGTGGTGTCAATGCCGAAGCGGCGCAGCGTGTAGTTCAGCAGGTTCTGGCTGCCGCCGTACAGCGCGGTGCTGGCCACGATGTGCCCGCCCGCGCCCATCAGCGTACTCACGGCCAGGTGCAGCGCGGCCTGCCCGCTGGCCACGCTGATGGCCCCGATGCCACCTTCCAGCGCCGCCACGCGCTGCTCCAGCACGGCATTGGTGGGGTTGCTGATGCGGCTGTACACATGGCCCGCCCGCTCCAGGTTGAACAGCGAGGCCGCGTGCTCGCTGGACTCGAACACGAACGAGGTGGTCAGGTGGATGGGCACGGCGCGTGCGCCGGTGGCGGGGTCGGGCGCGGCCCCGGCGTGCAGGGCAAGGGTGTCAAAACCGGGGTCGGAATAACCGGGCATGGGGTGATTTCCTGCTGAAAAGTCAAAACCCCGAGGGTAACGGCAGTTGACGTAACGTCAACCGGGAAAGCCCGGTGTGCTGTGGCTGGTTCCAGAGGCTGTGGTGTGGTGGCAGGCCGTTTCTTGCCTGGTTTTTTTGGCGGTGTGCCTGCGCTGCGGGTTTGCGTTGCTGTGTCTTGCCTGACATGTGTGGTGGCGAGCCGAGCCGTGCTGACGTGGCGTGCTGGGGAGGGTGGGGGCC
>CALMMY010000492.1 GCA_937868695.1 uncultured Comamonadaceae bacterium | reverse complement strand
GCAGTGTGCGGAGGACGGCTCACCCCTTGAACGGGCGCAGAGTACAGAACCATTGCCCCGGCAACGCAGTACGAGCTAAGCAACGCCACCCCAACCCGGACAGACCCGCCAGCCCGACAGACAGACCGCAGTCCAAGCGGTCATGTCCGACGCATCGCTCCCACCGTGGTCAAAATGAGAATTGCTGGCCCGATGCAACGCTACCCGCCGCTGCCAAACCCACCGTGCTAAGCTGCCAGCCACCCGTGGGTGCTGTGTTTTTGCGGTGTGGCCAGGTGCCCGCCCGTTGCCCGCACAGCGCCCGGTGCCCTTGATGTTTCTGGAGACAAAACCCATGCCCGGCTTGCTGCCCAATGTGGACCCCGATGGTCTGCTTGAATTTTCTGTGGTCTATACCGACCGAGCCCTCAACCACATGTCGGCCCGCTTTCGCGGCGTGATGACGGGCATTTCATCCATCCTCAAAGAGGTGTACCACGCCCATTCTGCGGTGCTGGTGCCCGGCAGCGGCACCTTCGGCATGGAAGCGGTGGCACGGCAGTTCGCCACCGACCAGAAGGTATTGGTCATCCGCAACGGCTGGTTCAGCTACCGCTGGACGCAGATTTTCGACATGGGTGGCATTCCCGCCGATTCCATCGTGCTCAAGGCCCGCCAGGTGGGTGCCGAGCCCCAGGCCCCCTGGGTGCCCTGCCCGGTGGAGCAGGTGGTGGCCACCATCCGCGCCGAAAAGCCCGCCGTGGTGTTTGCCCCGCACGTCGAAACCGCCGCCGGCATGATCCTGCCCGACGACTATCTGCGTGCCGTGGCCGATGCCGTGCATGAAGAAGGCGGCCTGTTTGTGCTCGACTGCATTGCCTCGGGTGCAATGTGGGTGGATATGGAAGCCACCGGCGTGGACGTGCTGGTGTCGGCCCCGCAAAAGGGCTGGAGCGGCTCACCCGCCTGCGCGATGGTGATGCTGAGCCAGCACGCCCGCACGGTGATCGACAGCACCACCAGCACCAGCTTTGCCTGCGACCTGAAAAAATGGCTGCAAGTGATGGAAACCTACGAAAACGGTGCCCACACTTACCACACCACCATGCCCACCGATGCGCTGGCCCGCCTGTACGAAGTGATGCAGGAAACCCGCAACTATGGCTTCGAGCGCGTGCGCCAGGAGCAGATTGCCCTGGGCCAGAAAGTGCGCCAGCTGTTCGAGAGCCGTGGCATCCGCAGCGTGGCCGCAGAAGGCTTCCAGGCCCCCGGTGTGGTGGTGAGCTACACCAGCGACCCCGACATCCAGAACAGCAAAAAATTCCTCGCCCTGGGTTTGCAGACCGCCGCCGGTGTGCCGCTGCAATGCGGCGAGGGCCCCGACTTCACCACCTTCCGCGTGGGTCTGTTCGGTTTGGAAAAGCTGCACAACGTGGAACGCAGCGTGGGCCACCTGGCCACCGCGCTCGATCAGATGGGGCTATGAGCGCAGCCACAGCCGCCGCATAAAGCGCCTGATCGTTCAGGGCATCAGCCCGCTGGCAGGGGTGGGCATGGTGTGGCGCATGTTGCGCAATGCATTCAGCAAGGCCTTGCTTTTGTGCTGGCACGCTTTCCAGATGGCCTTGATCTCCACAGACGGTGATGCGGATGCCGGCTCGGTGTGGCCGGGCATGTCCGCATCGGCAATCCGGGAGGGATGCACGAACCTGGCCAGGGTGGTGCCCAGATCATGCACCTCCCGGTGCAAGGTTTGCAGCCGCTCGAATTCCTCCATCTGCCCGAAACGCCGCCGGGTGGATGCCTTGTTCAGCCACAGGCCAAAGCGGCATTCTCCGTGGCCGAGAGCGGGCGGGCTGTCTTGCTTGCCGCCCAGGTGGGCTTTGAGGTCTTTGAGCCAGGCACGGTGCTCCACCTCGGCCAGCAACAGCGGCACATCGCCGGGCTCCAGTTCTTTGGTGTGTTGCCAGCTCAGGGGTGTGTGCCACTGTGCCAGCCAGGCGGGCACAGCCTCGGCCGGCATGGGGCGGGCAATCGCATAGCCCTGGGCCATTTCGCAGCCCAGCTCCACCAGCACCTGTCCGTGCTCCTCGGTTTCCACGCCTTCGGCCAGGGTGTGGCGGTCAAAGCTGCGGGCCAGGCCCAGCACGCTGTGGACAATGCTGGCGTGCTCCCCATCGTCCAGCATGCCGCGCACAAAGCTCTGGTCGATTTTGATGGTCTGGGCACCCAGTTGCTTCAGGAACGTGAGTGACGAAAACCCCGTTCCGAAATCATCCAGCGCACACGACACCCCCATTTGCTGCAACTGCGCAATCAGCGCCGAGACCTGCGCCATGTTGTTCAGTGCCCCGGTTTCCAGAATTTCCAGCTCCAGCTGGGTGGCTTGCACCGTGGGCTGGGCCGCCAGCTGGGCACGCAGGCGGGGCACAAAACTGGAGTCTTGCAGTTGCAGGCTTTCGATGTTGACGCTGACGCAGGTGTGCAGGCCTGCGGCGTTCCATTGGGCCAGTTGAGCCAGTGCGGTTTCAAGTACCCAGTTGCCCACCTGGATGGCCAGCGGGTGTTGCTCCAGCAGCGGGATGAACTGGGCCGGTGGCACCAGACCGCGCTGCGGGTGCTGCCAGCGGATCAGGGCTTCAAAGCCCACCACTTTGCCGCTGGTCAGCCAGACTTTGGGTTGGTAGAACAGGCGCATTTCGCCTTGCACCAGGCCTCGGCGCACTTCTTCGAGGCGCAAAAACCGCTCGCGGGTGGACTCGTCTTTCAGCGGGTCGAACACATGGTGGCGGTTTTTGCCCGCCAGCTTGGCCAGGTACATGGCCTGGTCGGCCTGGCGCAGCAGTTGCTCGGCCTCCACCAGCTCGTGCTGCGGAAACTGCGCCACCCCGATGCTGGCCGTGATCTGTGTGGTCTGGTCGGCCATGTCCAGCGGCTGCGACACCGCTTCCAGCATGCGCTGCACCGGCACCAGGTAGCCATCGGCGCTGCCCAGGCCAGTCAGCACCACGGCAAACTCGTCGCCGCCAATGCGGGCCAGATATTGCCTGTCGCGCAGCGCCTGGGCCAGCCGCCGCCCGGTTTCCACAATCAGCTGGTTGCCCGCCGCTTTGCCAAACTGGGCGTTGATGGCGGCAAAGCCGTCCAGGTCGATGTAGGCCACGGCCAGCCCGGTTTGCAGCGTGTGGCTGGTGGCCATGCACATGCGCAGCAAGTCCAGAAACTGGGCGCGGTTGGGCAGGCCGGTCAGCACATCGTGGTGGGTGATGAAGTCCAGCTGCGCCTGGTGGGCTTTGACCGCCGAAATATCCTGCGCCGTGCCCCAGGCGGTGAGAACCTGGCCTGCGTCATCGAAGGCAAACTCGGCGCGCTCGCGCACCCAAGCCGCAGCAGCCGGAGGGAGGGATGCGGTGCTCCACATCGTAGGGCTGGCCTTGCAGGGCCAGCGCCCACTGCCGGGTCACCATCTTGCGGTCATCGGGGTGTACCTTGGCCAGAAAGTCATCCAGCGTCAGCGGTGTGCCTTCGGGCACGCCGAACAGGCGGTAGGTTTCGCGTGACCAGCTCAGCGCCTGGGTGCGCAAGTCCAGCTTCCAGCTGCCGATGTGGGCCACCTGCTGGGCGCGCAGCAAATCGGCGGTGCGCTCGTCCACCAGCCGCTCCAGTTCGGCCTGCTGGCGGGCCTGGGCCTGTTGCATGGCGTACAGCGCCAGGTGGGTGCGCACCCGTGCCAGCACCTCGGCCTCCTGGAAGGGCTTGGTCACATAGTCCATGCCGCCGTGCTCAAACGCCTTGACCTTGTTGTCGGTGTCGGCCAGGGCGCTGATGAAAATCACCGGCACATCGCGCAGCACAGGCACGGCCTTGAGCTGGCGGCACACCTCGAAGCCGTCCATGTCGGGCATCATGATGTCGAGCAGGATCAGGTCTGGCGGGTTGGCTGCCGCTGCTTTCAGGGCCAGTGCGCCGCGCGGAAACAGCCGCACCCGGTAGCCCTGCTGGCGCAGCAAATCGTCGAGCAGGCGCAGGTTGGCGGGGGTGTCGTCCACCACCATGATGCTGGCTGTGTGGGTCGCGGTATTCATGGATTGCTTTCGTTGCCGGGGCATGCCAACAGTTGTTGTAGCACATCGTATTCAAAATCATTGGCCAGTTTCAGCAGGGCCTCGGCCACTGTGGGCTCTTGTGTGAGCAACTGAGCCAGGTGGCCATTGAGTTGCGCCATGTCGCCTTGCTCCAGTGCCTGGCACATGCGCTGGCGCAGACCGGCGGGTACGCTGGCCTGTATGCGCTCTGGGCTCAGCGTGGTGGTGTGGTGGCCCTCTGGCTGCTGCCCTGCGGGCGACTCGTAGTGCAAATGCAGCAGCTGTTGCAGCTTGCCAAACAGGCGTGCGGGCTCCACGGGCTTGCTCATGTAGGCATCCACACCGCAGTCCAGGATGGCTTGCCTGTCGTCTTCCAGGGCGCTGGCCGTCACCGCCACCACGGGGGTGTGGGCTCCGCTGGCGCTGGCCTTGATGCGGCGGGTGGCTTCGTAGCCGTCCATCACGGGCATGCGCATGTCCATCAGCACCACATGGGGCGCATGCTGCTCAAACAGTGCCAAGGCCTCCACGCCGTTGGCGGCTTGCAGCACGCTGAACCCGGCGGGGGTCAGCACATCGTGCAGCAGGCGGCGGTTGTCGGGCAGATCGTCCACCACCAGCACGCGCACGGGTGTGCTGCCGGGGGCCAGTCTGGCGTGGGCCAGGTTGTCGGCCAGGGTGCGCGGGTGCAGCGGCTCGGTGGCCTGCACGCCGGGCAGGGGCAGTTGCACATGGAAGCAGGTGCCCTGGCCGGGTGTGCTGCGCAGTTGGATGGTGCCGCCCATCAGGTGCAGCAGGCGCTGGCTGATGCTCAGGCCCAGTCCGGTGCCCCCGCCCGATTTGCGCCCGGCTTCTGCCTGTTGGAAAGGCTGGAACAGCAGTGCCTGGTCGGCCTGGCTGATGCCGGGGCCGGTGTCTTCCACCTCCAGCCACACCTGGGCAGGCTGGCCGTTCAGGCTGCCTGAAGCCAGGCCCGCCCGCAGGGTGATGCTGCCCGTGTGGGTGAACTTGACGGCATTGCCCAGCAGGTTGATGAGCACCTGGCGCAACTTGCCCTCGTCGCCATGCACCTGCACGGGCACCTGTGCGCCGCGCTCCAGGTGCAGGTGCAGGCCCTTGGCCTCGGCACGCAGGCCGAAAATTTTGGCCATATCGTCCAGCAGCAGGTGCAGGTTGAAATCGGACAGGTTGAGTTGCAGCCGCCCGGCTTCGATTTTGGACAGGTCAAGGATGTCGTTGATCAGGCCCAGCAGGTGCTGGCCGCTGCGGGCAATGGTGTGAACCTGCTCCTGCTGGTGCGAATCCAGTGCCTGGTCGCGCTCCAGAATTTGCGAAAACCCGATGATGGCGTTAAGCGGGGTGCGGATTTCGTGGCTCATGTTGGCCAGGAAGGTGCTCTTGGCCTGGTTGGCGGCTTCTGCCGCTTCCTTGGCCAGGGCCAGCTCGGCGGTGCGGGCCTGCACCAGCTCGGTGAGGTGGTGGCGGTGCTGCTCCAGCTCGGCTTCAGCCTGTTTGCGCTC
>CALMMY010000491.1 GCA_937868695.1 uncultured Comamonadaceae bacterium | reverse complement strand
GGGAGTATGAGGCCCCCACCCTCCCCAGCACGCCACGTCAGCACGGCATGGCTCTCCACCACACACGTCAGCACAGAAACGGCAGCGCACCAAGCACAAACCGGCTCGCCACTATCCAAGCAAGCCCAGAAGCCCCGGCGACAGCCGCAAAACACGCCTGGTCAAAATGAGAATGCCTGGTCACAGCCGGTTCAGCCCCTGTAGCTTGATGAAGGCCAGGGCGGCCATCGTGGCATCGTTCACTGCGTTGTGGGCGGCCCGCTCCGGCAGCTCCAGGTCTTTCATCAGGGTGCCCAGGCGCAGGTCGATGTGGGCATCGGGGTTCTGTTTGAACTTCAGGTCGTAATACAGCGCCGACACTTCAATCTGCTGGTTGGGCAGCGGTATGCCGATGACGGGAGCCACCAGGCGGTTGAGCATGGCCACATCGAATTCGAGGTAGTAGCCCACCAGTGGGCGTGCGCCTATGAATTGCAGCACCTGCTTGGCCACCTCCAGCGGCGGCAGTCCGTGTTCGTCCAGGTCGGTTTCGCGCAACTGGTGAATGCGCACGCTGTTTGCATTCATGGGCAAGCGGCTGTTGTCGGGTTTGACCATGACATCCAGCCGCTGGCTGGTCAGCACACGTTGCCCGGACATGCGCACAGCACCCACGCTGATGATGTGGTCGTGCTGGCGGTCGAGGCCGGTGGTTTCGCAGTCGATGCTGACCCATTCGTCTGGCGGGGGTTCTTCGAACAGGAACTGGTAGGCCGGGTCAGTCAGGCGGTTTTTGTACCAGGCACGCTTGAGTGTGTTCAGCATGGTCACAGGGAGTCCAGTTTGTAGTGCATGCGCAGATGCTGTTTGAAGCGTTTGATGATGGCCAGCGAGTCTTTCAGCAGGTCGCGCTCCAAGGTGCCCAGCTCCGACAGCTTGACCTGGTGGTGGGCTTCTTCTCCCATCTGTCGCTGGCGCAGGTTGTTCTTGAGCTTGAGTTCCATCAGGAATTTCAGCGCATCGGTCAGGTCGCGTGCCAGAGCGGTATCCAGGTGTTCCTGGTTGACCAGCATTTGAATGCGCTCGGTGGTGCGCAGGCCGCTGGTTCGGTATTCCAGCGACAGGGTGCGGATGCCATGCACGATGGGGAAGGTGCCGAGTTTCTTGAGGTCGAAGGCTTGTTCCGTGCGGCCCCGCAGGGTGGACAGTTTGTCCCACCAGGTGCCTGATTCGCTGAACTGGTCGATGGCGCTGGCAAAGCGGGCCAGCAGTGCGGCATGGCCTCCGAACAGACCTTGCAAGTGGGCCTGTGCTTCTGCCAGCAGGTTGGTGTCGCCAGCCACGGCGCGGGCATCCATGAAAATGGCCAGGTGCATGGGGCCATCGGGGTGGGAGCCGAGCACCCAGTCGGCAATGGTGACTTTGAAATCGCCCAGATGCTGCCGCCACAGCGGGTTGGTCAGCATGATGTTGCCGGCGCAGGCGGGGTAGCCGAATGCGGTGAGGGCGGCGTTGAACTGGCGTGCCACGTCTTCGAGGCCGGGCCACTCGAAGCCGTCTCGCAGCAGCAGGGCGTTGTCCTGGTCGGTTTTGAGAATCTGCTCGCCCCGGCCTTCGCTGCCCATCACGATGAGGCAGCTGTTGTCGGCCAGCTCTTTGGGGGCGATGAATGCCCAGAGGCGGGCAAAAATCTGGCTGTTGAGTTCGCTCACCAGGGTAGAAATCACTTCTATCTTCACCCCGCCTTTGTGCAGCAATTCAATCAGGCCATCCATTTGCTGGGCGGCAGCCTGCAAGTCGGTCACGCTGGTGGCTTGCTGAATTTGCAGGGCAATCAGGTGTGAGTGGTTGGAGATGAAGCTCATCAGGTCAAGCTGGCTGAGCACGCCCAGAATGGCATCTCCCTCGCGCACCAACACCCGGTGGACGCGGTGGCGAATCATCACCAGCAGGGCATCGAACAGCTCGGTATCGGGGGTAACGGAGATCAGGTCGAACCGGGCCACATCGCGCACAGGCAGGGCGTGAGGGGGCACTGGGCGCAGCAGGGCATCGCGCAAGTCGGTGGTGGTGAACATGCCCACGCGGACGGTGCCATCGGCGGCGGTGTCGTTGACCAGGGCGTTGGTCAGGCCGCGTTCGGAGAGCTGGGCACACAGGCTGACCAGATCGGTGGAGCCATCCACAAAAAAAGGTTTGCGGATGAAGGCATCCCGCACCCGCACCATCATCAGCGACAGAAATTCGCGGCTCTGGTTGCCTTCGGACACGGCAGACAGGCGGCGCGACATGTCGGCAAACAGCAGGGCACTGAAACGGCTGTTGTTGGCCACCAGGTCTTTGAGCGTGCTCTGTGGCAACTGGTAGGTGATGACCTCATCCAGCGCAGTCAGCACGCTGGTGGTGCGGCCCGCCATCGCGGCACGGGCCGCAAAAAAATCTTCAGGGCCGTACACCGCGACGACTTCGCCGCTTTCCATGTGCTGCACATGCCCTTTGATCACCACATGAACATGCGTGGCCGGCATGTCGGGGTTGAGGATGATGGCCCCTTTGGGGTAGTAGGCAATGTCCACCGTGTCCTGAACCAATTTGCGCTCGGTGGGTGTGAGGCAGTCAAAAGGAGGGTGGTTGAAGTTGAATGCGCTGGGCATGTAACAGTCCTGAAGTGGCAAGAAAAAAACCGCTGACACCCGGTAAGGCGGCAGCGGTCTGGATTGTCTCGCCTTCACCACCCCGGCTGGGGCTGGTGAAGGTGGGCGGGTTTCACAGGGGTGTGCAGTGCAACCCGCTCAAAAAGGTCAGTGACCAGAAGCGCCGTCTGCGCCGATACCGGTTTCAGAGCGAACTTGCTGAGCCAGGAAGCCAGCACGGTCTTTCTTGGCGCGCTCGCTGTTGTCCATGATGGAGAACAACCAGATGCCGACGAAACCGATGGTCATGGAGAACAGAGCTGGCGAGGTGTAGGGGAACCAGGCCGAGCCTTTGGGGTTGCCCAGTGTGGCTTCCCACACGGAAGGCGACACCACAGTCAGGGCAACGGAAGACACCAGACCCAGGAAGCCGCCGATCACGGCACCCTTGGTCGTGCAGTCTTTCCACAGCACGGACATGAACAGCACAGGGAAGTTGGCCGATGCAGCGATGGCGAAGGCCAGCGACACCATGAACGCGATGTTCTGTTTCTCGAACGCGATACCCAGAGTCACAGCCAGGATACCCAGTGCAACGGTGGTGATGCGGGAGACTTTCAGTTCAGCTGCGCTGTCCACTTTGCCCTTCTTGAGCACAGTGGCGTAGATGTCGTGGGACACGGCAGAAGCGCCTGACAGGGTCAGACCAGCCACCACAGCCAGAATGGTTGCGAAAGCCACGGCAGAGATGAAGCCCAGGAACACGTTGCCGCCCACGGCGTTGGCCAGGTGGATAGCAGCCATGTTGCCGCCGCCCTTCAAGGCACCCTTGGCATCCAGGAACTCGGGGTTGGTCAGCACGAAGCTGATGGCACCGAAACCGATGATGAAGGTCAGCAGGTAGAAGTAGCCGATCCAGGTGGTGGCCCACAGCACAGATTTACGGGCTTCCTTGGCGTTGGGAACGGTGAAGAAGCGCATCAGGATGTGTGGCAAACCAGCAGTACCGAACATCAGAGCCATACCGAAAGAGATGGCGGAGATGGGGTCTTTCACGAAGGAGCCAGGGCCCATGATCGAGAAGC
>CALMMY010000490.1 GCA_937868695.1 uncultured Comamonadaceae bacterium | reverse complement strand
ACCCCGTATTCCGGTGCAGGCACACACGGGATCGCACGGGCAAGGGGTGAGCCGTCCGACAATCTCTGCTCGCAGTGTGCGGAGGACGGCTCACCCCTTGAACGGGCGCAGAGCGAGGTAATGCCACTCCCATCACCGGGCGCAGCGTGAGGCAACACCACTCCAACCATGCAACGGATGGCTCATCCCTTGTCCGGGCGCAGCATGAAGCAGCGCCTCCCATGCCTCGAAGCCCAACAAGCTCAGCGCGAAACAGCGCCACCCCTGATATGAACGCGACAGTTCTGGAGGCTTGGCTCCATTGCGCAGTGGGCTTTCGTGTTAACTTGGCCGACCTCTGTTCAACCCTGTCTTCCACGCCCATGACCGACATCCTGACCCACCGAGAAGCTGGCATTTCCACCATCACGTTCAACCGGCTGGACAAGAAAAACTCCATCACCTCCGCCATGTACGCCGCGCTGGCCGATGCCGTGGAGGCCGCTGCGCAAGACCCGGCCACCCGTGTGCTGGTGTTCCAGGGCCACGAAACCATTTTCAGTGCGGGCAACGACATTGCCGACTTCCTGCACAACCCGCCCGCCGAGATGGATGCGCCGGTGTTCCGGTTTCTGCGGGCCATCAGCACCTTTCCCAAGCCCGTGGTGGCGGCGGTGTGTGGCCCGGCGGTGGGCATAGGCACCACCATGCTGCTGCATTGCGACCTGATCTATGCGGGTGACAACGCCGCGTTCTCGCTGCCGTTTGTCAACCTGGGCCTGTGCCCCGAGGCCGCTTCCAGCCTGCTGGTGCCCCAGCTGATGGGCTACCACCGTGCCGCCGAAGCCCTGCTGCTGGGCGAGCCCTTCATGGCCGAAGCCGCGCTGGAAGTGGGGCTGGTCAACCGCATCGTGCCGCCCTCCGAGGCCAACGCCCTGGCCCAGGCCGTGGCCCGCAAGCTGGCCGCCAAGCCGCTGGCCAGCCTGATCGAAACCAAACGCCTCATGAAAAAACTGCCCGCTGCCGCCGTGCAGGCCCAGATGAACGAAGAAGCCGCCAGCTTTGGCCGCATGCTGCGCGAGCCCGCCGCCCGCGAAGCCTTCGGCGCTTTCATGCAGAAACGCAAACCCGACTTCTCCCAACTCTGAGGCCCGCTCACGCATGACCCGCAGCAAAAAAACCGAAGCCACCGCCCCGGTGGTGTTCGAGCCTGAATTCGTGGCCGCGCTGGCCGACATCTTCGAGCAGCGCATCGTGTTTAACCAGGTGCTGGGCCTGAAGGTGGTCAACGTGCGGCCCGAGCAGGTGGTGGGCCGCATCACCATGCGCCCCGATCTGGTGGGGCACTATGCCTACAACCGCATCCACGGCGGCGTGATCAGCGCCAGCCTCGACGCGATGGGCGGCCTGGCCGTGATGGCCGCCATCGGAGCCCGCCACATGGATGAGTCGGTCGAGCACCGCCTGCACCGCTTTGCCAAGCTGGGCACCATCGACCTGCGCATCGACTACCTGCGCCCCGGCATCGGCGAAGTGTTCGAGCTGCGGGCCGAGGTGATGCGCCTGGGCTCGCGCGTGGCCAGCACCCGCATGGAATTTTTGGGTGCCGACGGCAAGCTGCTGTCATGCGGCTCGGGGGCGTACATCGTTTCCTGATTGCAGGCGTTGACCTGAGTCAAGCGCCGGGGCGGCCTGCGCGTTTAAGCTGCCCGACCATGTCCAACGCTACACCCGCCAAGCCCGCAAGTGCCACGGTGTCTGGCCCAGCCGCCCAGTCCACCCCTGTTTACGCCATGAACCAACCCGCCTCCGCGCACGCTGCCGCACAGCACACACCCGCCCCGCATTTCGACGTGCTGATCGTGGGCGCAGGCCCCGCCGGTCTGTCGCTGGCGCAGCGGCTCAAGCCCCTGGGCCTGAGCGTGGCGCTGGTGGAGCAGTCGCCCCGTGCCGCGCTGGCCGATCCGGCTTTTGATGGGCGCGAAATCGCCCTCACCCAGCACAGCGCCACGCTGATGCGCCAGCTGGGCATGTGGGATCGCCTCCCGCCCGAAGCCATTTCGCCGCTGCGCGATGCCCGCGTGCTCGACGGCCCCAACCCGTTTGCCATGACCATCAGCCACGCCGATGCCCCGGCAGTGGCGGGCGCGCTGCCCACCGAGCTGGGGTTTCTGGTGGGCAACCACCACATCCGCCGCGCCGCCTTTGAGGCGGTGGAGGCCGATTCCCAGCCCGTGCTGTACGCGGGCCAGGCTGTGCAGGCGGTGTCCACCACCGACGACGTGGCCCGCGTCACGCTGGCCAATGGCCAGGTGCTGACCGCCGAACTGCTGGTGGCCGCCGACAGCCGCCACTCCAGCACCCGCCGCGCCCTGGGCCTGGCCGCCGACATGCACGACTTTGGCCGCAGCATGCTGGTGTGCGCCATGACGCACGACCAGCCCCACCACCACGCAGCCTGGGAATGGTTTGACTACGGCCAGACCCTGGCCCTGTTGCCCATGAATACCTGCCCCGACACCGGCATGCACCGCTCGTCGGTGGTGCTGACCCTGCCCAGCAGCGAGATGCTGGCCGTGGAGGCGCTGGACAAACCCGCTTTCAACGCCGCCATGCAGCAGCGCTTTGCCGACCGCCTGGGCCGCATGACCCTGGCCAGCACCCGCCATGTGTACCCGCTGGTGGCCGTGTACCCCAAGCGGCTGGTGGGCCGCCGCCTGGCCTGCGTGGGCGATGCCGCCTGCGGCATGCACCCCGTTACCGCGCACGGCTTCAACCTCGGGCTCAAAAGCGTGGAGGCCCTGGCCGCCGAGCTGCAACGCGCCCGCAGGCTGGGCCGCAGCCTGGCCGACCCCACGGTGCTGGCCCGCTACGAGCGCACCCACTGGCTGGCCAGCCGCCCCACCTACCTGGCCACCCAGCTGGTGGCCGGGCTGTACACCAGCGAATCGGCCCCCGCCCGCCTGGCCCGGCATGTGGCGCTGCGCATCGGCCAGAAGCTCACCCCCTTCAGGCAGGTGGTGGCCGCCTCGCTCACCGGGGCGTGA
>CALMMY010000489.1 GCA_937868695.1 uncultured Comamonadaceae bacterium | reverse complement strand
GACCTGCTTGGCCTGGCGGGCGATGCCATGCAGGGCGCGTTGCAGCCCATGCCGCTGGCCGACGAGGCCCAGGGGCTGGACTTTGAAGCCGGTCTGGCCGTCATCACTGCCGACATTCCGGCGGCCAGCCCACCGGCGCGGGCGCTGGAAGGCGTGCGCCTGCTGATGCTGGCCAACACCTGGTGCCTGCGCAGCCTGCAAGCCCAGGAGCTGGCAGCGGGTGTGGGGGCGGTGCAAAGCCGTCCGGCCCAGGCGTTTGGCTCGGTGGCCGTCACGCCCGACGAGCTGGGCGATGCCTGGACGCACGGCAAGGTTCACCTCAGCCTGCACACCCACTGGAATGGCCGCCGCGTGGGCCTGTGCGATGTGGGCGACGACATGACGCTGCACCTGGGCCAGCTGCTGGCGCAGGCGGCGGCCACGCGGGCCTTGCGTGCGGGTACGGTGCTGACCACCGGCCCTGTCAGCAGCCCGCCATCGGGCGGTGCGGCGGGCTCACCCGGCCCCGACAGCCAGTGGCCCAAGGGGTTTCACAGCATTCTGGAAAAGCGGGCGATGGAAGCCCTGCAAACCGGCCAAGCCCAGACGGCCTACCTGCGCTGGGGCGACACGGTGCGCATCGACCTGAAAGGGCGCGACGGTGGCAGCCCGCTGGGTGTGCTGGAGCAGCGGGTGCTGGAGCCGGATCAGGACTGAAACACCCCGGCCAGCGAGGCAAAGCCTTTGACCTCAATCGGGTTGCCGAAGGGGTCGAGAAAAAACATCGTCCACTGCTCGCCCGGCTGGCCCGCAAACCGCAGCTGGGGCGGCAGCACAAACGCCACCCCGGCGGCAGTCAGCCGGTCGGCCATCGCCTGCCAGGCGGGCAGCTCCAGAATCAGGCCGAAATGGGGGCATGGGGACGAGGTGGTCGCCCACGTGGCCGGTGAGGGTGGTGGCAAACGGCTCGCCCAGGTGCAGCGAGAGCTGGTGGCCGTGCAGGTCGAAGTCCACCCAGGTGGCGGTGCTGCGCCCTTCGGTGCAACCCAGCACCTGGCCGTAAAAGCGGCGCGCCACATCCAGGTCGCGCACATGGAAAGCAAGGTGAAACAGGCTGGTGGTGGAGCGGATCATGGCGTGCAGCATAGCAACCCAGCCACGGTGCGCAAGGTGATCACATCGAGGGTGTGTGCGGCTGGCCCTGTGCCTGCTCCAGCTTGGTCTGGCAGGCGATGCAACGCTCGGCCACCGGGTTGGCTTGCAGGCGGGCCACGCCCACATCGGCACCGCAGGCGGTGCATTCGCCGTAGCTGCCATCGGTGATGCGGGCCAGGGCGGCGGCAATCTGGTTCAGCTCGGCCAGCTCGCGTTCTTCCAGCGCCACGGCCAGGTCGCGCTCGGCATCGGTCTGCGCCCAGTCGCCCTGGGCAATGCTGCGGGCTTCGGCGGCGGCATCGGCCCGGCTGATTTCACCACCGCGCTGCTGGCGCAGCTGTTCCAGCAGACTGGCACGCATGGCCTGCAACTGCGCGGCAAATGCGGGCAGCAAGTCGGGGGTAACGGGGGCGGCTGTGAACTGGGGCATTGAAGATCTCCTGTGTGATGCGGTTTATGCCCGCATGATGAATCACCTGCCTGGGGGCTGCGTTGACTCAGGTCAACAACCGCCATTGGGCCCATGTGTGGCATCCTCACGGGCACGGGCGCACAGTGGTGTGCGGCCCGATAACAGGAGACACCCCATGAGTGACGCAGACGGCAGCGGTTTTGGAAAATTCATCCCCGGTTTTGATTTCATGCAGAACCTGGCCCGCCAGACATCCGGTGGCCTGGTGCAGGGGGTGCAGCGGGCCGTGCCCCAGTTGCCCAACCTGGGCAGTTGGGTGGCCCCTACGTTCAACGTCGAAGACCTGGAAAAGCGCATCCAGGAGCTGAAAGCGGTGCATTTCTGGCTGGACCAGAACACCCGCGCCCTGTCGGCCACCATCCAGGCCCTGGAGGTGCAAAAAATGACCCTGGCCACCCTCCAGGGCATGAACCTCAGCATGGGCGACGTGGCCAATGCCCTCAAGGTCAAAGCCACCGACACCATGGCCGGTATGGCGGGCCTCGCCGGTCTGGCTGGCCTGGGCGGATTTGGTGGTGTATCCGCCAAGCCGGATGCCGCCACCGCACAACCCCTCGTGGCACCCGATCCGGCCCGCTCACCGGCAGCCCCCGCGCCGTCGCCGTACTTTTTCTCTCCCGCACCCGCACCTGTGCCTGTACCCGCTCCTGCTCCCGAGGTTGCGCCAGAGCCGGTGGCGGCCTCCGCTGCCAATGCGCCCGCGCCGGGGGTGGTGGATCCGATGCAATGGTGGGGCTCGCTGACACAGCAGTTTCAGACCATTGCCGCCAACGCCCTGAAAGACAACGCCGCCCAGACGGCCATGGAAGCGGGCAAGCACATCGCCTCGGCCCTGACCCGCGAGGCGGTCAAAACCACCAGTGAAATGACCTCGGGCCTGACCAAGGCCCTGGTGGGGCAGGGTCAACCGGCTGCCGCTGACGGCGGCGATGCGACCACCGCTGCCGCTGTGAAGAAAACCGCAGCCCGCCCAGCAGCCAAGAAAACCGCTGCTTCGCCTGCAACCAAAACCAGCACCACGGCAGGCAAAACCGCCGTCCAAAGCGCCACCCCAGCCGCCAAGAAAGCCGCTGCACCCGCCAAAAATACGGTGACCGGCAAGAGCGCCAAACCCGCCTCCGGTGGCGCTGGCCGTTCACGCTGAGTCCACACCGGCATGCGCCCGTTTCCCTGTGCCCACGCCACCCATCCCCAGTGGCCCATGGCCGCCGCGCTGGTGCTGACCCAGCTGCGTGCCCAGCTGGCGGTGCCCGCGCCGGGCTCCCATCCGGGTGACCCGGCGAGCCCGGATGAGCAGCCGGTGCCGGGGCTGGGGGTGGTCTATTTCACCGACCACTATGCCGCCCATGCCCAGGACTTGCTCGATCACCTGATGGCGGCCTTGCCCGAGGTGACCGACTGGGTGGGCACCGTGGGGGTGGGCATTGCCGCCAGCGGCGTGGAGTATTTCAGCGAACCGGCCCTGGCCGTGATGCTGCTGGACGTGCCGCCCGACCAATACCGGGTGTTCAGTGGCGTGGCCCCCTTGCCCGCCGCCTTGCCCAGTGCGGCGGGTGGCGGGTTTGTGGCCGCCACCGCCCTGGTGCATGCCGATGCCGGTACCCCCGATGTGGCCGAGCTGGTGGCCGAACTGGCCCAGCGCACCGCCACGGGCCAGGTGTTCGGCGGCCTGTCGTCGGCCAGCCTGGGGCGCACCGTGCAGCTTGCGCACAGCAGCCGGGGTGCCCTGCCAGGGCAGGGGGCGGCAGGCGGGGTGTTTGAAGGCGGCCTCAGCGGCGTGGCCTTCGGCGAGGGGGTGGCTTTGCTGTCGCGCGTGACCCAGGGCTGCACGCCCATTGGCCCGGCCCACACCGTCACCGAACTGGACCGCAACCTGGTGCTGACGCTGGACGGCGAGGCCGCACTGGATGTGCTGCTGACCGATCTGGACATCACCCTCGATCAGCCCCAGGCGGCCATGGCCCGCTTGCGCAACACGCTGGTGGGGCTGAGCCCGTCCCCCACCGCAGACACGGCCCGCCGCCGTGGGCAGCTGGGGGCCGATGTGCGGGTGCGCCACCTCATCGGCCTGGACCCCAAGCGCCTCGGTGTGGCCGTGGCCGACCTGCCCGAGCCGGGTGACCAGCTGGTGTTTTGCGAGCGCAATCCCGAGGCCGCCCGTGCCGACCTGATGCGCATGTGCGCCGAAATCCGCGAAGACCTGGAGTCGCCCGAGGATTTGCCCTCTGCCGGGTTGCCCGGCCTGGCCGACACCGCTTCCCCCACAGCAGCCCGCCGCATTCTCGGAGCCATTTACGTGAGCTGCGCAGGCCGGGGTGGCCCCCATTTCGGGGCCCCCAGCGCCGAAATGCAGTGGGTGCGCCTGGCCCTGGGCGATGTGCCGCTGATCGGGTTTTTTGCCAGCGGCGAAATTGCCCGCCAGCAGCTGTACGGCTACAGCGGTGTGCTGACGGTGTTTGTGGAACCGCCTGCTCAGACTCCCCGCGCCCGGTCGGCGCGGAACTGAGCCACCCAGGCTCCCAGCTGGCCCGCATCGAGTGCGGCGCGGATTTCGGCCATCAGGTTGAGGTAGTAGTGCAGGTTGTGGATGCTGGTCAGCATGGGGCCCAGCATCTCGCCGCAGCGGTCCAGGTGGTGCAGGTAGGCGCGG
>CALMMY010000488.1 GCA_937868695.1 uncultured Comamonadaceae bacterium | reverse complement strand
GGAGCACACACCATGGATTCCTACGCACTCCTGATTGCTGCCACGCTCAACGCGGGCACCGTGCTGGCCATTGCATCGCTGGGCCTGCTCATCAACGAAAAAGTCGGTATCGTCAACCTGGGGGCCGAGGGCATCATGCTCTGCGCGGCGCTGGCCGGGTTTGCGGCGGTGGTGCATTCCGGCAGCACCCTGGTGGGGTTTGCGGCGGGCATGGCCGCCGGTGCGGTGCTGGCCGCCATCTTCGGCCTGCTGGTCATCTGGCTCAACACCAACCAGTACGCCACCGGGCTGGCGCTCAGCCTGTTTGGTGGCGGCTTCTCGGCGTTTGCGGGCACGGGCTATGTGCAGGCCCGCCTGCCTGAGCAGAGCCAGTGGGCCATTCCGGTGCTGGGCGATGTGCCCTTCATCGGCCCGGCGCTGTTCCACCACCATCCCATGGTGTACTTTGCGATGGTGCTGACGCTGGCGCTGATCTGGTTTTTGTACCGCACGCGCACCGGTCTGGTGCTGCGCAGTGTGGGCGAGAGTCCGGAGTCAGCCCATGCGCTGGGTTACCCCGTGCGGCGCATCCGGCTGGCTGCGGTGGTGGCCGGAGGGGCGCTGTGCGGCCTGGCCGGTGCCTACATCTCCACCGTGTACACCCCGCTGTGGGTGGAGGGCATGGTGGCGGGCAAGGGCTGGATTGCGCTGGCCCTGACCACCTTTGCCACCTGGAGACCGGCACGGGTTTTGCTGGGTGCCTACCTGTTCGGCGGTGTGACCATGTTGCAGTTCCATCTGCAAGGCGCGGGTGTGAATGTGCCCAGCCAGTTCCTGACCATGATGCCCTACGTGGCCACGGTGGTGGTGCTGGCGCTGATTTCGCGCAACCCGGCCTGGATTCGCGTCAACATGCCCAGCAGCATCGGCAAGCCTTTCCATCCTGGCTCGTGAGGTGGTCAAGCCATAATTCACGCGTATTTTTCACACACATTTGGCCCAGGGGCCACACCCCGGTTTTTTCGGTTTTCATTTCGGTTTCTTTAACCCGTTGTTCACAGGAGTCTCCATGACCGACCAACACAAACGTTCCCTGATCAAGGTGGCTGCGCTGTCAGCCCTGGCTTCTGCTGCGCTGATGGGCTGCGGCAAGAAGGAAGAGCCCGCACCTGCTCCCGCCCCGGCTCCTGCTGCTGCACCCGCTCCCGCCCCCGTGGAGCCGCTGAAAGTGGCCTTCGCCTACGTTGGCCCCGTGGGCGACGGTGGCTGGACGTTTGCGCACGACAACGGCCGCAAAGCCGTGGAAAAAGAGTTTGGCGACAAGGTCAAGACCAGCTTTGTGGAAAGCGTGCCTGAAAGCGCCGATGCCGAGCGCGTGATCCGCGACATGGCCGCCCAGGGCAACAAGGTGATTTTTGGCACCACCTTCGGCTACATGGAGCCCATGCTCAAAGTCGC
>CALMMY010000487.1 GCA_937868695.1 uncultured Comamonadaceae bacterium | reverse complement strand
CCGCGCTGCCCGAAGTCAACTTCTCCGATTGGGGCCAGGTGCGCTGCCTGCACCTGGGCACCGAGTGGGTGCAAGGCTCCATGCTGATCGACCAGCCCTACGACATTGAGCTGGAATACGTACAGCGCATGATGGCCTGGCTGCTGTTCGATGACCCCGCCAAGGCCGCCAAAAAGCACGCCATGCAGCTGGGCCTGGGCGCGGCGGCCCTGACCAAATTCAGCCGCAAAAAGCTGCGCATGAAAACCACCGCCATCGAAATCAACCCCCAGGTGGTGTCGGCCTGCCGCTTCTGGTTCAAGCTGCCGCCCGACGATGCCAAGCTGCTGGTGGTGCTGGCCGATGCCGGCGTGGAAGTGCGCAACCCCGTGTGGGCCGGCGATGTGGATGCCTTGCAGGTGGACTTGTACGACCACGAAGCCGCCGCCCCCGTGCTCGACAGCTTCGACTTCTACAAAGACTGCCGCAACACCCTGACCGAAGGCGGCTGCATGACCGTCAACCTGTTTGGCGAGCAAAACAAATACCCCGACAGCGTGGAAGAAATTGCCGCCGCCTTCGGGCGCGACGCGGTGTGGCTGTTCAAGCCCACCAAAGAAGGCAACACCGTGGTGCTGGCCCAGCGCACCCCCAGCCGCCCCGACCGCGCCACCCTGGAGGCCCGCGCCGCCGACATCCAAGCCCGCTGGGGCCTGCCCGCCCAGAAGTGGCTGAAAGTGTTCAAGCCGCTCGAAGCGTAAGCGGTCAGATATAGCGACTCCAGCGCAGCCGCACCCCGCCCGTGGTTGTGCCGCTGCTGTCGCAGGTGCCACCCATGCAAGGTATTAAGCCTGGCGTGAACGTGCTGGGGATGTTGCGCAGATCAATTGTGGTGGAACCACCCCATCTCGTGGTGTTGTCACTGTCGCTTGGGCGCGAATAGGCCACTTGAACCGCGCCCACCACCGTGGTGTTGCCAGTGGTATCGAGCAGATTACCCGCCACCACGTTGCCATGTATTTTGTTGCCCGCACCAAGGGAAATGTTTCCGCCTGCATAGGTTCCGCTGGGGCCCACACCGCCCGCCATCAGGGCTGTGTTGCCAATGGCATTGGGGGCGTAAGTGCCATCGTCCTGACACAGGTCGGTGGGCTTGAGGCCCGACAGCCGATGATCCACCGAGAGACTGTACGGGCTGGTATTGCGGCTGTTGGTACACACGGGGGTGTAACCCGCATAGTTGGGGGAGAAAATTTTTAAGTTTCCACTGGTGCTGATGTTGCCTGTGGCCAAAAAAGTATTGATGTAAGTGCCATTGCCCGTGTCCAAATGACCATCGAACCACGCCACACCGGGGGCCATAGTCTCGCCGTTCAGACTCCAGGTGTTGGTGCGGGTGTTGTAAGAGAAACAACCGTTGTATTCGCTGTGACCTTGGCACAGGGTGCGGTATGGGAGGGCTGGCGCAGTGCATATTCCGCTGTTGTTGACCGCTTCGCACAAGTAATCTTTGTTGCCCCTGGCGAGTTCAGGCACATTCCATACGTGTCCGTAATCACCCAAGTAGTACGTGCCATTGGTAATTCCAGCCACATTGCGCACTGTGACCTTGCGCTTTCCCGTTCCCGATTCGATTTCGAACACGTAATTGGCGGCATCTTTGAGTTGGAATACATCCACAGTTACCGGGGGTTTGAAAGAAGGACTCACCACCGGAACACTCACGGTGGGCACATCCACAACCAGACTGGTGTTGGGGGTAATGTTTTGCGTGGGATCCCATGAGTTGGTGTTGGGCTGACGCGAAAGCGTGCCGCGCACCTGGCCATTTTGGATGCGCTGTTTGTCGGTGTAGGTCAAATTTCCCCCCACACGCAAATTACCCACCACACCCTTGTTCCAGTTGCTGGACAAGGTGGCGTTGCCCAATGCATTGAGCGTTTGGACATTGCCGTTGCCCGACAAGGCAATGTTGCCCCTGGCGTTCAAGCTGGTGTTGTTGTTGGGCGCACTGTAGGCGATGTTGCCATTGGCGTTCAAGGTGCTGGCAGCGGCACTGGATGTCCAGCTGATGTTGCCTTCAGTTTTGGCTTGACCAGTGATGCTTGCGCTGCCGCCACTGACGGCAATGTCACCTTTGGTGCTGACCGTACCAACCTGCGCCGAGCCACCTGAAAGCGTCACGTTGCCATTGGCCAGTACCGTGGTGATGCTGGCATTGCCGCTCAGGGTGACATTGCCCTTGACCTCGGCATCTTGGGTCACCGTGGCCCCTCCTGTGACACTCAAATTCCCCAACGTACACACCCGGTTGACCGAAATGGCGCTGTGGATCTCCATATCGTCGGCTGAGCACAGCCGATGGATGCCGGTGACACTTCCACTCAACGTGGACGTTCCATTCACCATCAATTCCGCATTGGTGCCACCCAGGACATCAACGCTCCCTGTCAGGTTGAGGTTGGAATTGATGTTGACAGTACCCAGGCTGACCACCGCTGATGCCGATGGGGTACTGCTGGCGGGGGCAATGTCGTAAACAGCCTGCACAACCACTGCCGTTTGTACGCTGCGGCCAATGACGTTGACCTGCAAGCGCCGCACTCCGCCGCCTGCGTCCGCGTTGCTGATGACTTGCGCTTCAATGCCTTGTGCCCCACCCAGCGTCAGTGCGCCGCTGGGTATGGCTGCAACCTGGGTGGGGGTCAAGCCACTGAGGTACTGCTGGATTAAATCTGCGCCAGCCCAGGCCCTTGCCGCTGCCTGGGTGTTGGTATGAACGACCAATTGCTGCTCTTGCGTACCTCGCATCGCCAGTAAACCCGAAGCAGTCAGCCCCAACACCCCCAGCCCTGCCATGGTTGTCATCAGTATGCTGATTGCACCGCGTTGTCGTGAGCGCACAGCCTGCAATCCTGCCGCGATGGGCGTGCGCACGTGCGTGCGATGAGACGGAGCTGAACAAAGGTAGGCGTTGGACATGGTCAATCCGTGATGTTGTGTATGCAAAAGCCGTGGGTCAACGGCAAACCCGCCAAGCTCACTTGCGCCTGAAACTGCACCGCCACGCCTTTGGGAGCGGTGCTGTCCGTGCCCAGATAGCACTTGGGTGCCTGCCGTGTGATGGTGATGGTGGGTGTGGGAATGTCTTGCGCCACCCGCTCGACTTGAACCCCGGTCTGGCTGAATAATCCGCCCGTGCCTGTGGGGGTGGGTGGGTCGATGGGGCACGGTGTCAGGGTGTTGGTGACCTCCAAGCGCCCTGCCTCATTGGCAAGCCCTGCGTTGGCAGAGGCCACATAGCGCATGGCAGAACAAGACACCACATTGGTGTCCAGGTCACGCCAGCGCCAGCCGACGGCCTCAGTCTGCCCCGCTGCGTTGTTGGTTGACACGAGATCGGTGCCCACAGCGGCGGTGTCTATGCCAAAACCCGCGCGCTGCATGTCATATTGCAGCGTCAGCAGCCCCAGTGAGAGTTGTCCGTCCAGAGAGCTTCGTGTACGCATTCCCGGCTCAGTTCTGGTGCCTTCGATTTGGCGTGCCTGTGCCAGGTACAGGTTGAACATGGCCAAAACGCTCAATAATCCCAACGCCAAACCAACCATTGTGGCGACGATGGTCGTGCCGTGTTGTCTGGCTGGTGCGGCTGGCCGCGAGCGGTGCATGTGCTTGTGCATGATGGTTGAACCTCATATCAGGTGCTGGTGGGGCAAGTGGTGGGTTCATCGTTTTGCGGCGAGCCTTCGCGCAAAACCACAGGGCCACTCAAACCCAGCGTGACTGGCAGGCACCCAATCAAGGTCAATTGCACCTGGGGTATGCTGACACCATTGACCGTGATGTTTTCGCTGCGGCACAAGGCCCGGACCGTCATGGCCACCTGCTGTGTGCTGCCAGATGCAGATTGCGCATGCAGAGAAATCGTTTGAGGACTCCAGCTGGTGGGCGTACCATCGGTGTTGCAAATGTCACTTTTGGGAGTGGTCTGTAGCAACGTGCGCAACTGTGCTGATACCAACTGTTGCGCAGAGCCTTCGCGCTGCATGACCGCAACTTTTGTCATGACATACAACGGCCCCATGCCCAGCAACAATGTAATCAGGCTCGCCAGCATGGCATCGATCAAGGCATCACCGCGCTGGTGTCGGCGGCCCGCCTTGGGCGCAGTGCGTCGTGATTGAATGTTCAGAGTCCGCTGAGCCATGACATCTCCAAATACGTGCTGCCACGTTTGATACGCAATCCATCGGGGAGGGTGCAGGTGCTGCTGTCCAGGCTGTGGGCAACAGAGCGCCCCCATCTGTTGAGCGCCATGCAAGACCAGTTCATGGTTTCGCCGCCAGCATGAAACACAGTTGTGGCACTGCCCCCGGCAATCTGTGCCGACCACACGGGTGTGATACCCGTGCTGATGCAACTGGTGGGCAGTGCCGTGGCTGGACTGGTGGTGTCATCACGCACATAGACGCGCAGAACTTGGTCGCTGCCCAAGCAAACCAGTGTGGCCACCTCATTGCCAGTCAGGGCGCTGACGTTGCGCATGGCCATCGACTTGGCTTTGCGGTATCCCATGCTGAATTGATCCCGCGCTTCGCGGCGTTGCGCCTTGTGCAGAAAATCGACAGAGAAATAGGTGCCCATGCCCGCAACGATGGCCAGTAAAGCGACCACCACCATCACTTCCACCAGCGTAAATCCTTGGGCATTGCGTTGTCTGGTGTGGCTCATAGCCAGCTCCCACCGCCGTGTTTGCAGCCTGTTGTGGTGCGAGTGTTGGCTTGGGTTAGGCTGATGTTGCATCCCGCCATTGGCCCCTGACCTTGGGCGGTGACGGTAAAGCTGGTGGCCGTGGAGGCAGTGATGCGAAAATCATAGTCCTGCGCCTTGGTGGCAGGTTGCCAACTACTCAGAGCAGTTTGTGTGGCGCTGGTGCTATTCGTGGTAGCAGGATAAGCCAGTACACGTTGAAAGCGGTTCTCCATCTGTAGAGCCAAACCAGTCAAATCGGACTGGGCTGTGCGCATTTTTTGGCGTTCTACGTAGCCCCCATACGAGGGTATGGCGATGGCGGCCAAAATGCCGATGATGAGGAGCACCACCAGCAATTCGATCAGTGAAAAACCGGAACATTGAACACCTCCGAGCGTAGCGCGGCGATGCCACTTTATTGAAGTGAACATTGCTTAATAACTTCCTTAATTTTTATGAATTCATTCTAATGCTTGCCAATCTTGAAATCAGCAGATAGACAGAATTTTACAGGCCAATCTGTAGAGGCTGAGCAAGTACCAGCAAAGACAGCTAAACGAACTCCACGCCATGCCCAGCACACCGTATCTGGTGCTGCCCGAGGTTTCATCCGAGCGCAGGTTGTTCATCCCCTTTGGCTTTGAGCAGCCCAGCACCTTGTGCAGCAATTTGGTGAAGCTGGCTCCCAACGCCACCCTTTTCCACTTCGGCATCCTCTCCAGCACCATGCACAACGCATGGATGCGTGCCGTGGCTGGTCGCCTGGAAAGTCGATACCGTTACTCAGCAGCCATCGTTTACAACAACTACCCTTGGCCTTTCTGCGATGAAAAAGGGCCATCTGCGATGGATGGAAAAGTACAGACAGCCATTGAAACCGCAGCACAGGCCGTGCTGGATGCCCGTGCCCAGTTCGCCACCAGCAGCCTGGCCGACCTGTACGACCCCCTTACCATGCCGCCCGCCTTGCTCAAGGCGCACCAGAAGCTCGATGCCGCCGTGGACAAGGCCTACGAAGCCTGCGGCGGCAAAAAAACCTACCGCAACGATGCCGAGCGCGTCGCCTTCCTGTTCGATCTGTACCAACGCCAAACCAGCCTCCTGCCCGTGGGCAAGGCAGCGGGCAAGGCCAAACCCAGCGGCAGCGGCGCAGGCCGAAGCCGCAAGGCCGCCAGCGCATGATTTGCATGCTTTTTCAGCCAAGGAGCCGCGCATGCCCGTTGTTTTTCGGTACAAAAACTACAGGTTCTTTTTTTACTCGAACGAGGGCAATCCCCGCGAGGCCATGCACATCCATGTGCGCAGTCCGCAGGGTGAGGCCAAGTTTTGGTTGCATCCGTCGGTTTACCTTGCCCACAGCGACGGATTGGATGCCCGAACCTTGCGTGAGTTACAAAACGTGGTGGAAGCCCACCGCACTTTGATTGAAAGGACTTGGAATGACTATTTCGCCTGAATCGGTGTCATTTGACGAGGACAGCCTGACCGTGGCGTTGTCCGATGGCCGAAAAATTTCTGTTCCGCTGGCGTGGTTTCCCCGGCTTCTGCACGCAGCACCCGAGCAACTGGCGCAAGTCGAACTCAGCCGCCACGGTTTGCATTGGGATGCGTTGAACGAAGACATTTCAGTTGCCGGGCTGCTGGCCGGTGTGCCCGACCTCACCCGCCACACAGCCCTGGCGGCGTAAACCGGGGGGGCTGACCATCCTGCATTTCAGATGCAGGCCCAAGCGGCATCCTCCTCATCGCGCAGCCAGTCTTGGGCCAGAGCCGCTTCACTCAAAGTCGCACCGCAAGCGGTGGTATCCACTGGCCCAGCTTCTTGCATGATCTCTTGCGTAAACGTCACCAGTACACGTTGCGGGGTCAGCAGGGCGGTGGTGGCCAAATCCAAAAATTGAAGCTGCCCGTTGGGCTGCAACACCGCTTCATAGGTTTGCATCATGGCGTGGACTCCTTGGGTGGGGGCTGAGACTGCATTGTGCGGCATGGCATCGTGCATGCCACGCGCCTGCCGTTGTCCCTCTTCCCCGCCAGCTGCCCGACAGTGCAGCCGCACAGCAGGCGCTTGGCCTGGCCGAGGGGTGTCTGGAGCGCGTTGGCT
>CALMMY010000486.1 GCA_937868695.1 uncultured Comamonadaceae bacterium | reverse complement strand
TCAGCCATGCGTCACCACCCCATGCAGTTCAGCAATCAGCGCGGCGATGCACTCAGCCACGGCCCGACACCTGAAACTTTCCCCACTCACCGGCCACCCATGAAACACCCTTGGCGGTGAATTTCGGGCTGCTGAATGCGTGGCCATCGCCAGACAGTCCGGTCTTGACCAAAAACCGGCCAGCGTCAATGTGCGGCTGGTACGGTGTCAATCGGCCAGCCAGGCGGTACATGATGCCGCTTTCTGTCATCCAGTCCACAAACTGTCGTTCATTTGCCTTCAGGATTTTGCACACCTCCCGCACACCTTTCAATCCGGTCGCCACCGTGTAACGGTCAACGAACTCAACAGCAGGCTGCTGGTGTTGCAGTTGCAATGCCTGTGATTCGATTTTTTCGGCTTGCTCTGCCGCCAGTCGCAATGCTTCGGAGAATGTGGCGGGCAGTTTGAATGATGGCGCTGTCTGCGATGCGGCTGCTTCCAGCTCATTCCAGCGGTCGATGATGCGGGCGCGGAGTTCTGCGCTATACCCGGACGCAACGACCATCGTGTTGCGAAAGTCAAGGACAAACTCTGGATAGGTTTGGCCGTTCTGTGGGTGCTTGTACAGGGTCTCGTTTCCAAAAACGACACCCTCTGCAATCAAGCGGCGCACTGTTTTGAGCACGCTATCGTGAGTTGCCCCGACAAGCTCCGCAATTTCGCGGCTTGACATGGTGGCCGATTGGCTTATGGTTGAAAGTTGCATTCTGACTCCATGTTGATTGCTCTTGGTGGACGGTTGAGGGCGAAGCAAAGCCAACCCTAAAGCCAATGCACACCGTTCGGCTTTTGTAACATCTGATCGATGTTTGCCATAAATGCGCTTGCCTGCTTTTCTCCCATTACCATCACCACCGGCAAATCCAACATTGAGTACATCCTGTATTGCTCTTGCTTCATGTAGTCAGCAACCCAGCCAGCCGTTCTTTTTGGCTTGATTTCAATTACAAGTTTTGGATTTCTACATTCTTTGTCGTTGAATATCACGATGTCCAGCCTAACCTTGTTGCCATTGGCTCTCCCGGTTTGCTTGTTTTGCACCGTTCCACGCACCTCTCCACGAACATAGAACCCCGCCAATCTCAACATTGAATATAGGTCTGCTTGCAGTTCAAACTCGCTCGACCTCATCGATCCAATGACAAACATTTTGAAATTCCTAAGTTGCTTGTCCTTCTGTGTCAACCCGCATGTTGACACCCAAAAAGCAAAAAACCCATCTGGTTCTTGGCTTTCCACGTGGCAGCGTGTAGGCACCTTTCGGTGCTGGAAAACCAAGGCCGGATGGGTCTTGAATGTTTTTGCATCAAACTGCCACGCTTGATGCATTCGATTATACACACATCACAGCTCCTTGTCCATCTTCGGCGTAAATTTTCTGTACGGCCACGCAACAGCGCCAGCATCACGGGTGTGTTGGTTGCTCGCCGTGACTTTGTGCTTTTGCAGTCCCATACGGACTTGATCAAGCTGCTCCGGGTCTGAGGCCACATCCCACATGCCACGCATCACGACGATTTCAGGCATGCGTAACCACCCCATGCAGTTCAGCAATCAGCGCGGCGATGCACTCATCCCAGGGCCGGA
>CALMMY010000485.1 GCA_937868695.1 uncultured Comamonadaceae bacterium | reverse complement strand
GCTGGCGGCCCGCCTGCTGGCCCGCCACACCGACGGCCCCCTGCTGGTGGTGGGTGCGGGGGTGCAGGGCCGCGCCCACCTGGAGGCGTTTGCCGAGGGCCTGGGCGTGCGCGAGGTGTGGGTGGCTTCGCGCAGCCCGGCCAGTGCCGACGCGCTGGTGGCGCATGCCCGCAGCTTGGGGCTACAGGCCCGCCGGGTGGACGATGTCGACGCGGCCCTGGCGCACTGCCCCCTGGTGGTCAGCACCACCAGCGCCCAGCAGGTGGCGCTGCGGGCCAGGCCGCGCGACGGTGCCTTTGTGGCCGCCGTGGGTGCCTTCACGCCCCGCATGGTGGAGTGGGCCCCCGACGTGTGCCGCCACATCGCCGACACCGGCACCCTGGTGGTGGACACCCGCGATGCCGACCACGAAGCGGGCGACCTGATTCAGGCCGGGCTGGACGTGGGCCGCATCGCCACCCTGGCTGACGTGGTCAACCGGACGGCGGCCTGGTGCGCACAGCCTGTGCGCAGCGGCCCGGTGCTGTTCAAGAGCTGCGGCTGGGCGGGCTGGGATCTGGCGGCGGCGCGGTGCGTGCTGGATGCGACCGGCTGCCCATCTCCCCTCGCCAGCACTTAATCCGTCAGACCCAGAAAGTGGTCGAGGATGTGGAAATGGTCGTCGTGGAACTGGTCTTCCATCGCGGCCAGCTCGGTGATCGGCACCCAGCGGGCATCGGCGGCATCGTCGGCGGCCTGCACTTCGGGCGGGTGGCGGTCGGTCAGGTCAAAGTAGTGGGCGTGGGTGATGACGCGGCCACGCTGGCTGCGGTCGGGGTGGTCAAACAGATGGGTGGCCCGCAGGGCATGGGCCATGTCGCCGGGCAGCAGGTGCAGGCCGGTTTCTTCCCGCAACTCGCGCAGGGTGGATTGCCAGGTGGTTTCGCGCACGTCGATGAAGCCGCCGGGCAAGGCCCACAGGCCCAGGCCGGGTGAGCGGCCCCGCTGGATCAGCAGCACCCGGTTGGCGCAGCGCACCAGCGCATCCACGGTCACGAGCACAGGCGGGTACGGTGCGCTGGCCCACAGCGCCTTTTCGTGCTCCAGTTGCCGCCACTCCTGCGCCACCTGGGCAAACACGGGCAACTGGGCCCAGGCGCGCAAAAACTGCACGGTGGCGGGCGGGGTGTGCTCCACCAGCGCGGCCAGGGTGCCTTCCATGTCGCAAGGCGGGCTGGTGAAATAGGCGCGGCGCAGGTCGCTGGCGTGCAGCTCGCCGTACTGGCGGGGCGCGGCATGCAGCGCCCAGGCGGGAAAGTCGTTCAGGTAGGTGCTGGTGGCATCTTTGAAGTGGCCCACCAGCACCACCCTGGGCGTGGGGTGCGCTGCGTCGGCAACGCTGGCCAGCTGCGCATCGACCAGGGCCTGCACCGCCCGTGCCCAGCGCGGGCCGTTGTAGAAGTCGCGCACCGGGGCAAAGTGGATGCGGTGGCGGTCGGCTTCGGGCAGGGCCAGGCGGATGACTTCGGCCCGCTCGTGCCAGGTGAACGGGTTGCGCGGGCTGCGGGCCTGGTGGGCCGAGCCCAGCACCACCACGCAGCGCGGAGCCAGCGCCAGCGCCTGGCGGATGAGCGCCAGCTGCCCGTGGTGAAACACCTGAAAACGCCCGATGCAGACGGCCAGGTCAAACTGGCCTGCCGGTGTGGCAGTGGCTGTGGTGGCGGTGGAACTGTTCATGTTGTGGCTCAAGGTGAATCAGAAATGCTTGGCGGCCACGGGCATCTGGCGGCCCGAGCCGAAGGCCAGGCCGCGCACGCGGATGACGGGTGCGGCCTGACGGCGTTTGTACTCGCTGCGGGCAATCAGCTGGCGCACGCGCTGCACCAGCGCCTCGCCTTCGGGCGTGGCCTGGAGCTGGGCCACGCGGGCCTGCACGCCGGGCAGCTCGTCGGGGGCCAGGCGCTGGCCTTCGATGTGCCACTTCAGCACCTCGTCCAGCACGTCGTAGGGCGGCAGGCTGTCGCTGTCGCGCTGGCCGGGTGCCAGCTCGGCAGACGGGGGCTTGTCGATGATGGCACGGGGAATCGGGCCGGTGTCGTCGGCATCGGCCTGAGCATCGGCGGCGGTGGCGGTGGCAGACCCCGCGCCGGCCTGTGCGTTGAGGTGGCGGGCCAGGGCGAAGACTTCGGTTTTGTACAGGTCGCCGATCAGGCCCAGGCCGCCGTTGGTGTCGCCGTACAGCGTGCAGTAGCCCACCGACAGTTCGGACTTGTTGCCCGTGGTCAGCAGCAGCGGGCCGCGCTGGTTGGAGTATTCCATCAGCACCGTGCCCCGGATGCGGGCCTGCACGTTTTCCAGCGCCAGCCCTTGCAGCGGTGTGCCGAATGCACTGGCAAAGCCGCTGGCGTACTGCGCCACCAGATCGCCAATGGGGTGGGTGTGCAGGGCAAGCCCCAGGCGCTGGCACAGCCGGGCCGAGTCGCTCACCGAGCCCTCTGACGACCAGACCGAGGGCATGGTGATGGCATGCACATGGTCCGCGCCCAGCGCCTCCACCGCCAGGGCCAGGGTGAGCGCGGAGTCGATGCCGCCCGAGCAGCCCACCACCACATCGGCAAAGCCGCAGCGGCGGGCGTAGTCGCGCAGGCCCAGCACGATCTGGCGGCGGTAGAACTCGCTGCGCGGCAGGCCGTCGCGGGCCACGGCGGGCGGGGCATCGCCATCGTTGCGGCCTGCCAGCCAGAACCGGCCCTGCTCAAACCGCAGCACGCGCAATTCGGGCTCGAAGCGGCGGGCCTCGAAGACCACGCGGCCATCGGCCTCCACGGCGAAGGAGGCCCCGTCGTACACCAGCTGGTCGTGCCCGCCCACATGGTTGACGTACAGCAGCGGCAGGCCGTGGCGGCGGGCGGCCTGGCCCAGCACGTCGTGGCGCTGGCGGCGTTTGCCGATGTTGGACGGGCTGGCGTTGATGGACACCACCAGGTCGGGCGCGGCATCGCGCAGCCGCTCGAAGGGGTTGGCCACGTAGCTCTGGCCGCTGTCGTTCCAGCCGTCTTCGCAGATCAGAAAGCCCACGCGCACGCCCCGGATGGCCAGCAGCCGCACGGCATCGGGGCCGGGGTCGAAGTGGCGGCGCTCGTCAAACACGTTGTAGGTGGGCAGCAGCTGCTTGGCGCAGGTCAGCAGGATGTCGCCACCCCGGATGACGTGCAGCGCGTTGTGCAGGCCGTGGCCCGGCCCGGCGTGGCGCACCGGCAGGCCCACCACCCAGTGCAGGCCGGGCATCTGGCGCGAGGCCAGCAGCAGCGCGTGGAACGCGGCCTCGGTACGCTGCAAAAAGGCGGGGTCGTCCAGCAGGTCGCCGGGGTAGTAGCCGGTGAGGGCCAGCTCAGGAAACACGACCACATCGGCCTGCTGCTCCCAGGCCCGGCGGGCGGCGGTGGTCATCTGGCGCACGTTGCCGTCCAGGTCGCCCACGGTGAGGTTGAGCTGGGCCACTGCGATATCGAGCATGGCAAGACTCCTGGTGTCGCGTTCAGTCTTCGAGGTCGGGGCCGAAGGCCGAGGCGGGCATGGCGGCCACGGCCTGGGGTTCCACGTGAAACACCTGGCGCAGGTAGGCCAGAAAGGTGGTGTCGTCGCACAGGGTTTTGCCGGGGCTGTCGGACAGCTTGGCCACGGGCTGGCCGTTGCAGCGGGTGAGCTTCATCACGATGTTGATGGGGGTCAGGCCCACATCGTTGGTCAGGTGGGTGCCGATGCCAAAGCCCAGCTGGGTGCGGCTGCCCAGGGCGCGGTACAGGCGCATGGCGGTGGCCAGGTCCAGCCCGTCGGAGAACACCAGGCGCTTGGTGTGGGGGTCGATGCGCAACTTGGCGTAGTGGGCCAGCGCCTTCTCGGCCCAGACCAGCGGGTCGCCGGAGTCGTGGCGCAGGCCGTCGAACAGCTTGGCAAAGTACAGGTCGAAGTCGGCCAGAAAGGCATCCATGCCCACCACGTCGGTCAGGGCAATGCCCAGGTCGCCCCGGTATTCCTGCACCCAGTCTTCCAGCGCGGCCCGCTGGAAATCGCGCAGGCGCACGCCGTGGCTCTGGTAGCTTTGCAGGTACTCGTGCGCCATGGTGCCGATGGGCACCAGGCCCAGCTCCATCGCCAGCTGCACGTTGGATGTGCCCTTGAACTGGCCAGGTACACGCGCCTGCAAGGTGGCCAGCACCTCGCGCTGCCAGTCGCGGCTGTAGCGACGGCGCACACCGAAGTCGAACAGCTCGAAGGGGTGGCGCTCGGGCGCTTCGGCGGCAAAACTGTCGAGCATCTGCACCTTGGCCGCCAGGCGGGCGCGGCCTTCGCGCAGCGCGGCAGCGGCATCGAAGCGGCGGAAGTACAGCTCGTTGACGATGGCCAGCACCAGAATCTCGAAGCCCATCACATGCACCTGCGGCCCGCGTGCGGTGATGCGCAGGTCGGGGCCATCGGCCTCGGCGCGGATGAAATCACGCTGGAAGCTGAAGATGCGCAAAAAATCGACAAAGTCGCTGCGGATGAAGCGCATGGCCCGCAGGTAGTCCAGCTCTGGCCGCGAAAAGCGCAGGCTGCACAGGTGGTCCAGCTCGCGGTTGACCTCGGGCAGCAGCTCGGCCAGCGGGTAGGCCGGGGTGTTGCGGCAGACAAAGGTGTACTCGGCCTGCGTCTGGGGGTGGCGGTGCAGCATGGCCTGCCACATGGTGAACTTGTACAGGTCGGTGTCGAGCAGGCTCTGGATGACGGGGGGCATGGCAGGCTTTCGGTGGAAGGTTCGGTCAGGGACAGCAGGGGC
>CALMMY010000484.1 GCA_937868695.1 uncultured Comamonadaceae bacterium | reverse complement strand
TCGTGCCAATGCACCAGTGCGGGCGCGTGCCAGAACAACATGGCAAATGGCAGGTACAGCAGCATGCCCAGCCAGGCCGCTTGCTGAAATCCGGGCTCGCTGGCGAGTTCTTCGGTCAGCGGGTTGCCCAGCAGATAGACACCGGCAAAGTCGCCGCCGTCCACCAGTGTGGTCATGCCCAGCAGAAGCAAAAAACCGGCGGCATACAGCGCACCCAGTTTCAGCATGGCGTGCATGCGTTGTTTGCCGGCAGAAAAGGCGCTGGCCAGCACCGTGGGCATGGGAAATTTGCCATCGGATGCCTGGCGGGCTGCCGTCATCAGGCCCAGTGTGGCCGCAGGCAGCAAAGCCAGGGAGACGGCGCTGCCCACCACCGGTATGGTGGACAGCAACGACACGACACCCATGAACATGAAGAACAGCCCGGACATGGCCAGGGGCTGCCGAATGAAGGTGCGCATGCCGAGTTTGACCCACAGCCAGCCGGTGGAAGCGGGAACGATGTTGAGTTTCATGGTGGTCAGGTTATCCCAGCGCCAGAGAGTTCAATGCATCGGCGTGCAGGGCACGCTGGCGCAGAACACGCTCGAAGTGGGTGGGGTCGTGGGGCTGGAGCATGGCGGCTTCGCGGGGCAGGTGCCAGTCCCACAGGCGCGATGTCCAGAAGCGCAGGGCACCGGCACGCAGCATGGCGGGCAGCAGTTCGCGCTCGGCGGCGGTCAGCGGGCGCACGCTCTGGTAGGCCCTGACCATCGCCTGGGCGCGTTCGGCATCGTGGGTGCCGGTGGGCAGGTCTATGCACCAGTCGTTCAGGCACACCGCCAGGTCGAACAGGAAGCTGTCGCAGCCTGCAAAGTAAAAATCGAAGAAGCCGGTGAGGGTTTCGCCCTCGAACATCACGTTGTCGCGGAACAGGTCGGCATGGATGGGGCCGCGTGGCAGGGCTTCATAGGCCGGGCTGGCCGCCACATGGTTCTGGCAGGCCAGTTCGGCCTGGATGAGGGCCGCCTGCTCGGTGGTGAGGTGGGGCAGCACCACGGGCACGGTGTCGTTCCACCAGGCCAGACCGCGCAGGTTGGGCTGGCTGCGGTCGTAGCTCTGGCCCGCCAGGTGCATGCGGGCCAGCATCTGGCCCACGGCAGCGCAGTGGGGAGGCTGCGGGCTGAGCTGGCTCTGTCCACGCAGCCTGTTGACCACCGCAGCGGGCTTGTCTTTCAGCTTGTGCAGGATGTTGCCCTTGGCATCGGCAGCCGGATCGGGCACCGGAATGCCCTGGCTGGCCAGGTGCTTCATCAGGTGCAGGTAAAACGGAAGCTGCTCGAAAGTCAGGCGCTCAAACAGCGTCAGCACATGTTCATGCACCTGGCCGTCAAGCTCGGTGGTGGCGAAATAGTTGGTGTTTTCGATGCCGCCGGAGCAGCCCTTGAGGGCCGTCAGCTGGCCCAGGCCCAGCTTGCGCATCAGGGAGGCGGCTTGCGCCTTGGTTACTTCAGTGAATACAGCCATGTTGTCCGGGGGGTGCAGCCAGCAAAAAAAAGAGCCAGCACCCAACAACAAGTGAGGCCAGCAGAAGCCCCAATTGTAGGCAAGCGTCCAGTCGGGCAAGTCCGCGCCCCATGTGACGCAGCCGTGCCCGACAATGCGCCCCATGAACGAGACACGCAAAACCCTGCTGCTGGTCGATGGCTCCAGCTACCTGTACCGCGCCTTCCACGCCATGCCCGACTTGCGGGCCGTGCCTGGCGACCCTGCCAGTCCGGCCACCGGGGCTATCCGGGGCATGATCAACATGATGCAGAGCCTGCGCCGCGAAGTGCCTGCCGACTACGTGGCCTGCGTGTTCGATGCGTCCGGCCCCACCTTCCGCGATGCCATCTACCCCGACTACAAGGCCCAGCGTGCGCCCATGCCCGACGATCTGCGGGCACAGATTGCGCCCATCCACGACGTGGTGCGGCTGCTGGGCTGGCCGGTGCTGAACATCCCCGGCGTGGAGGCCGACGATGTGATCGGCACCCTGGCCGTGACCGCCGCCCGCCAGGGCATCGAGGTCATCGTCAGCAGCGGCGACAAGGATCTGGCCCAGCTGGTGAACGAGCACATCACCATCATCGACACCATGAACGGCAAGCGCCGCGACCTGGCCGGGGTGGAAGCCGAGTTCGGCGTGCCCGCCCGGCTGATGATCGACTTCCAGACCCTGGTGGGCGATGCGGTGGACAACGTGCCCGGCGTGCCCAAGGTCGGCCCCAAAACCGCCGCCAAGTGGTTGCAGGAATATGGCAGCCTGGATGCGCTGGTGGCCCGCGCCGACGAAATCAAAGGCGTGGCCGGCCAGAACCTGCGCAACACCCTGGCCTGGCTGCCCACCGGGCGGCAGCTGGTGACCATCAAGACCGACTGCGATCTGGCCGAGGCCGTGCCCGGTCTGCCTGACTTCAATTCAATAGCTGTCGGCGCAGAAGACACCAGCGCACTGGCCGATTTTTATCTCCAGTACGGCTTCAAAGGGCTGGCCCGCAGCCTGCAAGACAAGCTGGGTGCTTCAGCGGGCGCTGCTGGCACGGCCAGCACGGTGGCAGCCGTGGCCGGGCAGCAGCAGGCAGCCAATGGCATGCCAGCTGCCCGTGCCACCCGGCCCACTGGCATGGGCGGCCTGGCTCCGGGCGAAAGCGGCGACCTGTTTGCCGAGTCCCCTGCCGCTGACGGCACATCGGACGGCATGGCGGTTGAAGGCGCTGACGCAGCCAACGTGGCCCCCGACAGCCTGCAGGTGGACACCGTGACCGACTGGCCGCTGTTCGAGGTCTGGCTGGCCCGCGTGCAGGCCGCCGAGCTGACGGCACTCGACACCGAAACCACCTCGCTCATCGAGATGCAGGCCGAGGTGGTGGGCATCAGCCTGTGCGTGCAGGCCGGGCAGGCCGCCTACATTCCGCTGGCGCACAACTACCCCGATGCACCCGCCCAGCTGCCGCGCGACGAGGTGCTGGCCCGCCTGAAGCCCTGGCTGGAAAACCCCGCTGCCCGCAAACTGGGCCAGCACATCAAGTACGACCGCCATGTGCTGGCCAACCACGGCATCGAGGTGCAGGGCTATGTCCACGACACCATGCTGCAAAGCTATGTGCTCGAAGTCCACAAGCCCCACGGCCTGTCCAGCCTGGCCGAGCGCCACCTGGGCCGCAGCGGCACCACCTACGAAGAACTGTGCGGCAAGGGCGCGCACCAGATTCCGTTTGCGCAGGTCGATGTGGCCAAGGCCGCTGCCTATGCCGCCGAAGATGCCGACCAGACCCTGGCCGTCCACAACATGCTGTGGCCCCGGTTGCAGGCCGACAGCGACCTGCGCTTCATTTACGAGCTGGAAGTGGCCAGCAGCGAGGCGCTGTACCGCGTGGAGCGCAATGGCGTGCTGATCGACGCGCCCACTCTGGCTGCCCAGAGCCACGAGCTGGGCCTGCGCATCGTGCAGCTGGAGGCCGAGGCCTACGAGATTGCCGGGCAGCCCTTCAACCTGGCCAGCCCCAAGCAGCTGGGCGAAATCTTCTTCGACAAGCTGGGCCTGCCCGTCATCAAGAAAACTGCCACCGGAGCCCGCAGCACCGACGAGGAAGTGCTGGAAAAGCTGGCCGAAGACTACCCCCTGCCCGCCAAGCTGCTGGAGCACCGCAGCCTGTCCAAGCTCAAGGGCACTTACA
>CALMMY010000483.1 GCA_937868695.1 uncultured Comamonadaceae bacterium | reverse complement strand
GCGTAGGCATCGGCGTGGTTTTCAAACACCTTGCCCAGCGTGCGGTTGGTGATGCGGCCCTGGGCATCTTTGGTGATGACGCGCAGGTAGTAGTCCTGAATGGGGAAGTGGTTGGTGTTGAACTTGAACGCGCCGCGCACCGATTCAAACTTGGCCGCTTCCAGCGCCTTGCGCAGGGCTTCCTTGTTGTCGAGATTGCCCTTCACGTCGCGCACGGCGGCATCCATCAGGCGGGCGGCATCGTAGCCCTGGGCGGCGTACAGCGTGGGCAGGCGGCCGTAGTCTTTCTGGAAATCGGCCACAAACCGCTTGTTGGCGGCGTTGTTCAGGTCGTGCCCCCATTGCGCGGTGTTGAACATGCCCAGCATGGGCTCGCCCACGGCCTTGATCACGTCTTCGTCGCCCGAGAAGCCGGGGCCGAACAGCGTCATGTCTTTGGACAGGCCAGCGCCCACAAACTGCTTGATGAAGTTGATGCCCAGGCCGCCGGGCAGGAAGATGTACACCGCATCGGCCCCGGAGGCGCGCATTTTGGACAGCTCGGCCCCGTAGTCGAGCTGGCTCAGGGGGGTGTAGGTTTCCATCACCACCTCGCCCTTGAAGTAACGCTTGAACCCGGCCAGCGCATCCTTGCCTGCGGGGTAGTTGGGGGCCAGGATGGCGGCTTTTTTGAAGCCCTTGTCGGTCACGGTCTTGCCCACGGCCTCGTGCATGTTGTCGTTCTGGTACGAGGCGCTGAAGAAATAGGGGTTGCACTGCGCACCGGCGTACTGACTGGGGCCGGCATTGGCGCTGATGTAGAAGGTTTTGCTGGCAAAAATGGGCTGGCCCACCGCCAGCATGATGTTGGAAAACACCACGCCGGTCATGAAGTCCACCTTGTCGCGCTTGAGCAGGCGGTCGGCGGTCTGTTTGGCCGCGTCGGGGCTCATCTGGTCGTCGGCCACGATCACTTCGGCAGGCAGACCACCAATCTTGCCGCCCGCATGTTTGACGGCCAGGTTGAAGCCATCGCGGATGTCCACGCCCAGCGCCGCACCGGGGCCGGACAGCGTGCTGAGCAGGCCCACCTTGACCTGGTCAGCAGCCTGGGCCGCACCGGCCAGACAGGCCAGGGCAGCGGCCACAGACACCGCGCGCAAGGCGGTACGGTGCAAAGGGTTGGAATGCAGGGCGTTGAACATGAAGCAGGCTCCTCGATCAAAAGTAAGGAATGAAGCGGCGAAATGCATCTGCGGGCCGCCCCAACCAGGCAGGCGTACACGCAAATGGGCGGGCAGGCACCGAGCTTACCCGGTTGAAAGCGCGGGTTGACCCTGATCAAAACACCGCCCCGGCCATGCGTTACCCTTGCGCGCCATGAACACCACCTCAGCCACCCCTACCCAGGCAGCCGACAGTGCTGCCACCCTGGCCAACGGCCTGCAATGGACACCCAGCCTGCACACCGGCGATGGCCGCATGGACGACACGCACGAAGAATTCGTGACCATGCTCAACACCCTGCTGACCACGCCCATGCGCGACCAGCTGCCGCTGTACCGGGAGTTTCTGGCCCACACCGTGGAGCACTTTGCCCAGGAAGAACGCTGGATGCTGGCCACCGGCTTCTCGGCAGACAACTGCCATGCGTCGCACCACAACACCATTCTCGACACCATGCGGGCCGTGGAAGAGCACTACCTGAAGGGCGACAACGAAATCATCCAGCGCCTGGCCGAAGCCCTGGTGGAATGGTTTCCGCAGCACGCCGCCAGCATGGATGCCGGGCTGGCCCTGCACCTGAAGGACGTGGGCTTCGATTCGGTCACCGAAACCCTGGCCGACCCCGAGCGCGTGCGCCCCGCTTCCATGAGCGGCTGCGGCAGCGTCACCTGCAGCTGACCACGCTCAGCCCGGCCAAGGCCAGGGCATGCAACCGGACAGGGGTGGACTTGCGCCAGTGCCGAATTTTTTTCATGCACTGGCCAGCCGGTTTCACAACCGAACCGACGGGGTGCGGGCTACGATGCCCGCCAGCCTGAACCAGACCCCGGAGACACCACCATGACCGTCATCACCAACATCGAAGACCTGCGCATCCTGGCGCAAAAGCGCGTGCCGCGCATGTTCTACGACTACGCCGATTCGGGCAGTTGGACAGAAAGCACCTACCGCGCCAACGAGAGCGATTTCCAGAAAATCAAGTTCCGCCAGCGCGTGGCCGTGAACATGGAAAACCGCAGCACCGCCACCGAAATGATCGGCCAGAAAGTGGCCATGCCCGTGGCGCTGGCCCCCACCGGCCTGACCGGCATGCAGCATGCCGACGGCGAAATCAAGGCCGCCCGCGCCGCGAAGAAGTTCGGCGTGCCCTTCACCCTGTCCACCATGAGCATCTGCTCGATTGAAGACGTGGCCGAGCATGCGGGCAAGGGCTTCTGGTTCCAGCTCTATGTGATGAAAGACCGCGACTTCATCGAGCGCCTGATCGACCGCGCCAAAGCCGCCGGTTGCGGTGCCCTGGTGCTGACGCTGGATCTGCAAATCCTCGGCCAGCGCCACAAGGATCTGAAAAACGGCCTGTCGGCCCCGCCCAAGCTGACCATTCCCAACATCATCAACATGGCCACCAAACCCCGCTGGGGGCTGGGCATGCTGGGCACCAAACGCCACGGCTTCGGCAACATCGTGGGCCATGTGAAGGGCGTGGACAACATGGGTTCGCTCAGCGAGTGGACGGCCAAGCAGTTCGACCCCGCGCTGAACTGGAACGACGTGGAATGGATCAAGAAACGCTGGGGCGGCAAGCTCATCATCAAAGGCATTCAGGACAACATTGATGCCCGCCTGTCGGTGGAAAGCGGTGCCGATGCGCTCATCGTCAGCAACCACGGTGGCCGCCAGCTGGACGGGGCCGAAAGCAGCATCCACGCCCTGCCGCGCGTGGTGGAAGCGGTGGGCAAGGACATTGAAGTCCACATGGACGGCGGCATCCGCAGCGGCCAGGACGTGCTGCGGGCCTGGGCACTGGGTGCCAAAGGCGTGTACATCGGCCGCCCCTTCCTCTACGGGCTGGGTGCAATGGGCGAGGCGGGCGTGACCAAGTGCCTGGAAATCATCCACAAAGAGCTGGACTTGACGATGGCCTTCAGCGGGCACACGCAGCTCAAGAACGTGACCAAAGACATTTTGCTGCCCGGCACTTTCCCCACACCGGTGTGACAGGTTGCACGCCAACCGCGTTGGCACCTGACCGTTGGCCCATCCCTGCACGGCAAACGGGCCACGGCCCTTTATGATCCGCCCCCTTGTGGCCCTCTGCCCGCCGGTACAACCTGCTGCCGGGCAGGGGGCCACTGGCATTGCATTGTTCAACCTGGCGCATCCGCACACGGCATGCGCCTTCAGCCAAAGGCAGCACAACCATGGGAATGATTCAGGAATTCAAAGAATTTGCCGTCAAGGGCAATGTCATCGATCTCGCCGTGGGCGTGATCATCGGTGGCGCATTCGGCAAAATCGTCGGTTCGATGGTGGACGATGTCATCATGCCCATCGTTGGCAGCGTGGTGGGCAAGCTGGATTTTTCCAACCTGTTTGTGGTGCTGGGCAAAGTGCCCGAGGGCACGGTGATGACGCTGGCCGAGCTGAAAAAAGCCGGCGTGCCCGTGCTGGCCTACGGCAGCTTCATCACGGTGGCGGTCAATTTCATGATTCTGGCCTTCATCATCTTTTTGATGGTCAAGCAGATCAACCGCCTCAAGCGCGAAGAACCGGCGGCTCCGGCAGCCCCCGAAGCACCGGCCCCCACCCCTGAAGACATTGTGCTGCTGCGCGAAATTCGCGACAGCCTGAGCAAAAAGTAACAGCGGCTTGCGCCTATCTGGCCCGCCTGGCCCAGCGCACGGCGGCCAGCAGGCTGGCCGGGTCGGCGCGGCCTGTACCGGCCACATCGAAAGCGGTGCCGTGGTCGGGGCTGGTGCGCACCAGCGGCAGGCCCAGCGTCACGTTCACGCC
>CALMMY010000482.1 GCA_937868695.1 uncultured Comamonadaceae bacterium | reverse complement strand
GCTGCGCTGCGTGTGGGTGCGCAGACAGGAAATACAGGGTGCCTTTGGCTTCTCGATTGCCTCGTTTTCCAGCCTTTTGCCAGCTTTTTTCCCTTTGTTGCGTGACCCCGCATTCCGGTGCAGGCGCACACGGGATCGCACGGGCAAGGGGTGAGCCGTCCGACAATCTCTGCTCGCAGTGTGCGGAGGACGGCTCACCCCTTGAACGGGCGCAGAGCAAAGCAGCGTCATCCCAACCCGGCAGACCGCGCACAGCAGCACCCGGCGCAGAGCGAAGTAACGCCACCCCGAATCAGCAGTGCGAAGCAGCCGCCCCTTAAACTGCCCGCCATGCAAAATTTCGACGTGGTGATCGTGGGTGCCGGGGCTGCCGGTCTGTTCTGTGCGGGGGTGGCGGCCCAGCGTGGCTTGCAGGTGCTGGTGCTTGACCACAGCGACAAGGTGGCCGAAAAAATCCGCATCTCCGGCGGTGGCCGTGCCAACTTCACCAACCGCGACCTGGACGTGCGTGCCCCGCAGCGCCATTTCATTGGCGACAACCCCCACTTCTGCCGCTCGGCCCTGTCGCGCTACACGCCGCAGGACTTTGTGGCCCTGGTGCAGCGCCACGGCATTGCCTTCCACGAAAAGCACAAGGGCCAGCTGTTCTGCGACCGCTCGGCGCAAGACCTCATCGACATGCTGCTGCGCGAATGCGAAGCCGGTGCTGCCGGTGGCCGGGTAACGCGCTGGCAGCCGTGCAGCGTGCGTTCGATTGCCTTTTCCGCTTCTGACGCAGAAGAATCAGGCGCAGGCAGCTATCAGATTGCAACCAGCAACGGCATGGTGAGTGCGCCCTCGCTGGTGGTGGCCACGGGCGGGCTGTCGATTCCGGCCATCGGGGCCACCGATTTCGGGCACCGCATTGCCCGCCAGTTCGGGCTGAACCTCATTGCCACGCGCCCGGCGCTGGTGCCGCTCACGTTCGACCAGGCGCAATGGCAGCCGCTGGTCGATCTGGCGGGGCTGTCGCTGCCGGTCACGTTGTCGGTGGGCGAGAAAAAGCAGCGCACCGAGTTTGCCGAAGACCTGCTGTTCACGCACAAGGGGCTGTCCGGCCCCGGCGTGCTGCAAATCTCCAGCTACTGGCAGCCCAGCCAGCCGGTCACCATCGACCTGGCCCCCGGTGTGCCGCTGCTGGACGAACTGCTGAAGGCCAAACGCCACTCGCGCAAGCGCCTGGCCAACGAGCTGGCCCAGTGGCTGCCCACCCGCCTGGCCGATGTGTGGTGCAGCGGTGCGCTGGCCCAGGCCGTTGGAGCCGATGCCACCGTGCTGGCCCGCCCCATGACCGACGTGCCCGACAAAGCCTTGCAGCAACTGGCCACCAGCCTGCACCAGTGGGCGGTGGTGCCCAACGGCACCGAGGGCTACCGCAAGGCCGAGGTGACCGCCGGTGGCGTGGACACACGCGAACTCTCGCAGCAGACCATGGAAGCCCGCAAGCAGCCCGGCCTGTACTTCATCGGCGAGGTGATGGACGTGACCGGCTGGCTGGGCGGCTACAACTTCCAGTGGGCCTGGGCCAGCGCCCATGCCTGCGCCCAGGCACTCAGGCCTGCACAGACAGCCTGACTGACCGCCACACCGCCACACCAAACCGCACCAAGCCGCATTGACCACGCACGATGGAGACTCCGATGGATGCACCGGCCCTACCCGCTTCTGCAACGCCAACCGGCACGCCCGGTGCCACCCCGGCCACCGGCCACCACGCAGCCCAGCCGCATCGGCTCGCATCGCAGCTGGGCATTCGCCTGCCCATCCTGCAAGCACCGATGGCCGGGTCGCAGGACCACCGGCTGGCGGTGGCCGTGGCCCAGGCGGGTGGGCTGGGTGCCATTCCCGCTGCCATGCTCGGCCCCGATGCGCTGCGGGCCGAGCTGACGGCATTCAGGCAGCAGGCCCCCGGTGCGCCGGTCAACGTCAATTTCTTCTGCCACACGCCGCCCGGCCCGCAGCCCGAAGCCATGTCGCGCTGGCTGCACACCTTGCAGCCCTACTTCCAGGCCCACGGCATCGACCCGGCCAGCCTGCCCGCAGGCCCGGGCCGCCAGCCCTTCAGCCCCGAGATGGCTGATGTGCTGCTTGACTTCCGGCCCGAGGTGGTGAGTTTTCACTTCGGCCTGCCTGCACCGGCCCTGCTGGCACGGGTGCGGGCCTGGGGCGCACGCATCCTGGCCAGCGCCACCACGGTGGACGAGGGGCTGTGGCTGCAAGCGCAGGGGGTGGATGCCGTCATCGCCCAGGGGCTGGAAGCGGGCGGCCACCGAGGCCACTTTCTGAGCGATGACCTGTCGCAGCAGATGGGCACGCTGGCTCTGGTGCCGCAACTGGTGCAGGCGCTGCAAGTGCCTGTGATTGCGGCAGGCGGCATCGCCACCCCCGCTGCCGTGGCCGCCGCACTGGCCTTGGGAGCCAGCGCTGTGCAGGTGGGCACCGCCTACCTGCTGTGCCCCGAGGCCACCACCTCCCAGTTACACCGGGCCGCGCTGCAAAGCGATGCCGCCCGCCACACCGCGCTCACCCGGCTGTTTTCGGGCCGACCCGCGCGTGGCATCGTCAACCGGCTGATGCGCGAGCTGGGCCCCATGCACGAAGCCGCCCCGCCGTTTCCGCTGGCCACCGCCGCCCTGGCCCCGCTGCGGGCTGCTGCCGAGCAGCAGGGGCTGAGTGACTTTTCACCGCTGTGGTCGGGCCAGTCCGCTGGCCTGTGCCGACCCATGCCCGCCCAGGATCTGACCCGCTGGCTGGCAAGCCACTGACACTGCCCGGCACACCGCCCGCCAGGGCATGCGCACGGGGTGGCATGGCAAAACCGCCACACTCAAGCACATCCGCAGCCAAACCACACAAAGCAAGGGCTATAATTTTGGGCTTTGCTGGCAAACCCCCGTCTGCCTGATCAACTTAATGACGGGGACACTGCTGACCCTTGGGTATGGGGCCCGATCTTCCCCACACTTTCAAATCAGCGCATCCATGGAAAACATTAGCTAATGACCACTGTACGAGTTAAAGACAACGAACCCTTTGAAGTTGCCCTGCGTCGCTTCAAGCGCACCATCGAAAAACTGGGCCTGCTGACCGACCTGCGCGCCCGCGAGTTCTACGAAAAGCCAACCGCCGAGCGCAAGCGCAAGAAGGCCGCCGCCGTCAAGCGCCACTACAAGCGCGTTCGCAGCATGCAGCTGCCCAAGAAACTGTTCTGATGTCCGGCCCCCACGGGGCCACGCATCACGGCCTGGCAACAGGCCACACCTACCCGCCTCGGGACGCCAGGGCGGGTTTTGTTTTTTCTGGGTCGCCGTTTCCGGGCTCGACGCAGCCCCGGCCCAAGCAGCGCGTTCAGCTGCCGCAGCCAGTCAGCGCATCCAGCTGAAGCTGCACCTGGGCGGCGTGGCTCATCAGAGCCTGCATCAGCGCCTCCCGCAGCGGATGCACCGCCCGCCACTGTGGCACCACCACATTCACATTGAAGGCAATGGGCACGGCAAAGGGCCGCAGCACCAAGCCGTCACCCGCCATGGCCAGCGCCGTCACCGGGTTGACCAGCGCCACACCCAGCCCGGCCCGCACCAGGGCACACACCGAGGCCGCGCTGGCCGACTCCACCCGCAGCTGCCGCGTCACACCGGCCTGGGCAAACACCTGGTCGATGCGCTGTCGGTACGGGTCGGCAGGGGCCAGGCTGACGAACTCCGACCCCTCGAAATCTGCCGGAACCAGCCGCTGGCGGGCAGCCAGCGCATGGCCAGGCGGCAGCACACACACCTCCTGGGTGCGCAACAGGGCCTGCTGCCCGCAGGCTTCGGGCGGGGTGTCCTGCTCGCTCAGGCCCAGGTCCATGCGCTGCTCGGTCAGCGCGGCCTCCAGCTGGGGTGACTCCAGCGGCACCAGGGCGACGCTGGCATCCGGGCAGGTGGCCGCAAAGCTGGCCAAGGCCTGCGGCAGCAGCG
>CALMMY010000481.1 GCA_937868695.1 uncultured Comamonadaceae bacterium | reverse complement strand
TGGCGCTGGCCAAGGGCTTGCTCACCCGCGAGGCGCTGGAAGAAATCCTCAAGCCTGAACGGCTGACCCGCCCGCGCAAGTTTGTGCCGCTGCGCTGAACAGGCCCGGTGGTCTGACTGCCCCCTGCTGGCAGCTTGCCGCAGGGGGCAGTCTGTGCGGCCACACTCTGCGCGCCAGCGCACCGACGCCCTGGCGAACGCCGCGCATGGTGTCGATACCGGCTCTGCGCACCTTCGCGGGAGACGGGAGACATTGGGAAGATCACCATGCATCCACCGATCAAGCAGCCCGTCCCCTTCTGGCCATTCACGCCAGCGGCGCACCCAGACCCCGACACCCACGCGCCGCATCCGGTCAGGGCCAGCAGCCCGTCCAGCGCCGCCAAGCGCTGTTACCCCCACGTACAGGAATGGAAAAAATCATGAATCTGCCCAGCGTTGAACAAATTCAAGGCAAATGGAAACAACATGTTGGTGCCGCCAAAATTGCCTGGGGCGAGCTGACCGAAGATGAACTGCTGCAAACCGAAGGCCATGTGCAAAAGCTGACGGGGCTGGTGCAGGAACGCTACGCCATCAGCCAGGAAGAAGCCGACACCCAGGTGAAGCATTTCTTCAACTCGCACGGCAGTTGAAGCCTGGCCTGCGGGATGATTTGGGTAGGGCGTTCTCCTCAGAAGGAGGCATGCCCCATCACTTCGGCCCCGTCACCTGCGGCAAATAGGGCAGCAGGCGGTCGGTTTCTTTTTTCACCACCGCATAACACTCACAGCACAGCGCTTCCAGCTTGGGACGATTCAGCACGGTGATATGGCCACGGCTGTATTCAATCACCCCCAGCTTTTGCAGCTTGCCGGCTGCTTCGGTCACCCCTTCGCGGCGCACGCCGAGCATATTGGCAATCAGTTCCTGAGTCATCACCAGGTCTGGCCCGGACAGCCGGTCCAGCGACAGCAACAACCAGCGGCACAGTTGCTGATCAATCGAATGGTGGCGGTTGCACACCGCGGTTTGCGCCATCTGGGTAATCAGCGCCTGCGAATAGCGCAGCATCAGATGGAGCATTTCGTTATGGCGATTGAATTCTTCCTTGAACAGGCTGCCCAGCAGGCGGTAGCCGTGACCAGCGCTTTGCACAATCGCCCGGCTGGTGGTGCTTTCCCCGCCCATGAACAGCGCCACGCCAATCAAGCCTTCGTTGCCCACCACCGAAATTTCTGCCGATGCGCCGCTTTCCATCACGTACAGCAAAGACACAATGGAATCGGTGGGAAAGTACACATGGCGCAATGTGTCACCTGACTCATACAGCACCTTGCCCAATGGCAACAACACCGGCTCCAGGGCAGGAAACAGGCGGCTTTGCACCTCTGCGGGCAGGGCGGCCAGCAGATGGTTTTGGTAGGGCGAGAGAGGGTCTGACATGGTGATCTCCAGTCACAAGGCATGACATCGCAGTATAGCGGGATGGTTATCCCGCTCTGTGCGTTAACGCACAGACAACCAGGTGTATTTGTGCGTTTGGCTCAGTACGCCAGGAAATTCATTTCGTCCATGCAAGACAAAGCGGGCCATCCGCCATCACCTCACAGAAAGGCTTCTCATGCTTGAAACTATTGCCGTTATTTTGTTGGTCCTGTGGGCGCTCGGGCTGGTATCGTCATACACCGTCGGCGGATTCATTCATGTGCTGCTGGTGCTGGCGGTGGTGGTGATCCTGATCCGGGTGATCCAGGGCCGGCGCCTATAAACGCCCCAGCTTGAAGCGCCCCACCTCGCGGTCCCATTGCTGAACAATACTTTTCAGCTGCTGGGCCAGGGTAATCGCCTGATCGGCGTTCACGCTGAAGGTGGCCGCCGAGTGGGCCACCTGGCCGGTGCGGCATGGCCTCCAGCAGCGCCGCCTTGCCGTACACCGCGCCAATGCCGGTGGGGGCAAAAACCTTGCGCCCGGAAAACACAAAGAAGTCGGCGTCGATGGCCTGCACATTCACCCGCATATGCGATACCGA
>CALMMY010000480.1 GCA_937868695.1 uncultured Comamonadaceae bacterium | reverse complement strand
ATCACAAAGGTGTCACACACATCAGCCACACTCCACCGCTCTTGATACAGGTGACCAACCGGAGCGGGCACTGAGGTGTCTGGACGTGAAGATGTATTTTCAGAAAACCGACAAAGCCGTGGCCGAACTGGCCTCGCGCCAGCGCACGCTGGGACTGAAAGAGCGTGCGCTCTTGCTGCTGGCCGATGGCAAAAAAACCGGCCCCGAGCTGGCCAGCCTGGTGCAGGCCCAAACCACTTTGCTGCACACCCTGATTCACCAGGGCTACCTGGAGCCTGTTCGGGCGACCGCACCCGAGCCGCCAGCTTCCACCAACAGCATCCTGCTCCCTGAAGCGGGCAAAACAGCCTCTGTACCGGCTGCCAAAGCCAAAAACCCGGTCAAAACAGAGAAAACAGAAGACAGCCCACCTGCCACCACACCACCCGTGCGCGTGGCAGCCGATACCTTTGAAGGCAAGCGGTCACTCGCCACGGCCCGCATGTTTCTGTTCGACCTGAGCGAACGCATGTTTGCCCGGCGCGACCCTGAACTGGTGCTGGAGTTGCGCGAAGCGTTCCGGGATGCACGTGACCGTGACTCGATGCTGGCCGTGACCCGCAAAATGCTGATGCGGATTGAAGAAGAAGCCGGAGCGGCCAGGGCCGATGAAATCAGCGCCCGCCTGGCCATGCTGCTGCCGACTGAGGTGGACTGAGCCGGCAGAAAACCGGAATCTGACCATGCACTCAGGTCAGAGAGAACTTCACCCGCACCTCTTCCAGCCGGGTGCTGCCCACGGGCGTGGTACGCAGGGTTTTCATTTCGCGCTTGAAGCCTGCGGTGTCGTAAAAATTCATGCCCCGCTCGTTGCGCACAAACACCCAGGCGGTCACTTCGGTGAAACCTTCATCCTCGCAGGCATCGCGGGCGGCATCCCACAGGGCCAGGCCAGCGCCCATGCCCAGCATATCGGGATGGACATAGTGGGCCCAGATTTCGCCCGTGGTGGGTTTGGTTTTGGGGTCACGCGAGCGGTCAAAGCCGATGAAACCGACGATTTTTTTGTCTGGCGTGGTGGCCACCAGAACCTGGGGCTCGGCATACTCAATGGCTTCACGCCACATGGCTTTGCGCTTTTCGACCGACAGGGATTTGAGATCGTCTTCGGCCACCAGGCCATCGTAGGCGCTTTGCCAGGCTTGGACATGGATGTCGGCAATGGCTTGCGCATCGCGCAAGGTGGCGGGTTTCACTTCAAACAGAGACATAAAATGGGATTGCAGTTCAGATAAAACAAATCCATGCACGCCCAGGTCAAACTTGGAAACGCATGGATTTCAGAAGGGGCGGTATTGTCGCCTCAAGCTGCATTCAAGCTTTGCTCACCAGCAACATGGGAGATGGGCTTCCGCTTATCATGTGCAATCTTGTCGGCCACCTGGAGTCTGCACTTGCGTGCAATACAACGGCGTGGCCACTGAAGGAGAAAATTCATGAACAACCCGCAGCCTCTCAGATGGCTCGTCCAGGTTCTTCTGGCATTGGCATTGGCTGGGTACGGTGCATCGGGATGGGCGCAGGAACGCAGTGGAACCCTGAAAAACGTTGAAGGCGAGGTGACACTGGTGCGCGAGGGGCGCAACCTGCCCGCCATTCCCGGCGGTGCCTTGCGCGAGGGCGACCGCATCGTGACCGGCCGCAAAAGCGCAGCGGCGGCCACACTCAAAGACGGCACGGTGCTGTCGGTAGGCCCCAACTCCAGTCTGGATCTGACGCAGTATGCTTTTGAGCCAGTGAGCCAAAACGGCAGCATGCTGGTCAACCTGCTGCAAGGCACGGTGCGCATGGTCACAGGCATCATGGGCAAGAGCAACCCTGAACTGATCAAACTCACCACGCCCACCACCGTGGTGGGGGTGCGTGGCACCGACTTCATTGTGGAGGTTCAGCCATGAACACCCTGCACGCCACACCCACAAAAGCCGCTTTGGTCTTGCTGGTTGCGGCACTGTTGGCAGGTTGCAGCGCTCCACCCAGGGTGCCCACCATGCGGGTCATCTTGCTGCCCCAGAAAGATGCACAAGGCCAGCCAATTCAGACCGCTGTGAATGTGAAGACAGCCACGGCAGCCGTGGTACTCGACAAACCCCTGGCCACGGCTGAGTTCGACCCCAAAGGCAAACTGGCCCAGCGCACAGTCACACTGGATGAGGTACAGGCCCGTTACGGCAATTTGCTGAAAATCCAGCCTCCATCCGATGAGACGTTCGCCCTGAGCTTTCTGCCGGGCACATCCGATCTGACACCCGAATCCATGGCCCAGTTACCCAAAATGGTGGCACTGGTCAAACAGCGAGCCGGTGGCGAAATTCTGGTTGTGGGTCACACCGACCGTGTGGGCTCGGTGGAGTCGAACGACAAACTCTCCCTGCAGCGGGCCAATGCAATTGCCGCGTTGCTGCGCTCTGCGGGCTTGCCAGCCGAATTGGTCACAGCCATTGGCAGGGGCGAGCGCCAGCCCCTGGTACCCACGCCGGACGAAGTGGCCGAACCCCGCAACCGCCGCGCTGAAATCATCATCCGCTGAAAGCCTCTCCACCATGAAGATCGGTTTGCTCACTGGCGGGGGCGATTGCCCAGGCCTGAACGCGGTCATCCGCGCGGTCACCCGCTGCCTCATACGCCAATGCGGGGCCGAGGTACTGGGGATTCAGGACGGGTTTGCCGGTTTGATGGAGTGCCGCACCCAACCCCTGACCTGGGAAAACGTGGGTGAACTGGTGGGCGTGGGCGGCACCGTGCTGGGCACCACCAACCGGCGCAACCCGACGGACAGCGAAGAAACCATTGCGCTGGCCATGAACAATGTGGACAAACTGGGGCTGGATGCGCTGGTGGCCATCGGCGGCGACGGCACCCTGACGATTGCCCACGCACTGGCCGAGCGGGGTCTGAAGGTGGTGGGCGTGCCCAAAACCATCGACAACGACATTGAGGGTTGCGAGCGCAGCTTCGGTTTTGATACCGCCGTGGCCACCGTGACCGATGCGCTGGAGCGCGTCCACACCACCGGCCACAGCCATGGCCGGATCATGATCGTGGAAACCATGGGCCGCCATGCGGGCTGGATTGCCCTGGAGGCGGGCATTGCAGGCTCGGCCAACGTCATCCTGCTGCCCGAGATCGACTACGACATTGACATCGTGGCCGCTGTGTGCCGCCGGCGCCAGGAGCACGAACGCTTCACACTGATCTGCATGGGCGAAGGAGCCAAACCCCTGGGTGGCGAGATCACCTGGGACACCCCCGCCCCCACCGATGTGGGCAAACGCCGCCTGGGCGGCGTGGCCATGCGCCTGCGCGACCAATTGCAGCCCCTGGTGGGCAGCGAAGTGCGGGCCACAGTGCTGGGCCATGTGCAGCGCGGGGGCAGCCCCACACCGTATGACCGGGTGCTGTCGTCGCAATACGGCGTGCATGCTGCCGAACTGGTGGCAAGCGGCCAATTTGGCCGGGTCGTCACGTTGCGTCAGGGCGCACTGGGCAGTGTGGCACTGAGCAAGGTGGCCTCGCAAAACCGCCGCATCACGGCCAACGAACCTTTGCTGCACACCGCCCGCCAGCTGGGTGTGTGCCTGGGAGACCGTGACGACACATGCCTGCCATGTCAACACCCCTGAACAACACAGTTGAACCACCAGCCAGCCGGCACGAAAGTCGGCTGGCGCGTGCCCTGCGGGAGTTGCTGACCGACTGCCGTGTGGCGGCACTGGGCACACTGGGTGAGGACGGCCTGCCCAGTGTGTCGATGGTGCCGTATGCCGTCGAGCCCGGCCATGCCCTGCTGGTGCTGCATGTCAGCGGGCTGGCTGCGCACACCGGCAATTTGGAGCGCCAGCCACTGGCCTCGCTGATGGTGATGCAACCCGAAGCACCCGACCAACCCGTGCATGCCCTGCCCCGCATCACCTTGCAGGTGCGGGCCGACACCCCTGCTGCGAGCAGTGCCTTGCACACAGCCTGCCGCCACGCCTACCTGGCCCGGTTTCCCGAAGCCGAACCCATGACCGCACTGGGCGACTTCCGCTTTGTGGTTCTGCATGTGCTGGGAGCCAGACAGGTAGCGGGATTCGGTGCAGCACGCACGGCCGATGCCGACGAGCTGCGGCTGGCGCTGCATGACTGAGCAGGCCCAGGGCACTGGCACACCACCGCCAGGCCTGGATGTGGTGCATGCCGATGCCCACCTGATTGTTCTGAACAAACCCGCCAATCTGCTGTCGGTGCCGGGCAAAGGGCCGGATAAATCAGACTGCCTGAGTGCGCGGGCACAGGCCATCTGGCCCGATGCGCTCACCGTCCACAGGCTGGACATGGCCACCAGCGGCCTGCTGGTGATGGCGCGCGGCGCACAGGCCCAACGCACCTTGAGCATGGCCTTCGCACAGCGGTTGACCCACAAACAGTACGAAGCTGTGGCAGCGGGTTGCCTGCACGAAAATCCGCTGCAAACCGATGCAGCGGGCTGGCAGCACATCGATCTGCCCCTGACCGTGGACTGGCCCAACCGCCCGCGCAGCAAGGTGTGCCACGAGCGGGGCAAGCCCAGCCTGACACGCTGGCGCAGCCTGGGGGTTGACCCCGCACACCAGTTCACCCGCGTGCTGCTGGAGCCCGTCACCGGGCGCACGCACCAGCTGCGCGTGCATCTGATGGCGCTGGGGCATCCCATCCTGGGCGATGCCCTGTACGCCAGCGGCCAGGCACTGCAAGCCGCGCCCCGGTTGCTGCTGCACGCCACCCGGCTCGCCCTGCCCCATCCTGCCACCGGCACGTTGTGCGAATGGCACAGCCCGGCCCCATTCTGAGCACCATGCACCACCCAAACCAAATCGGCGGTGCTCAGACCACCGGCATAAACCCGCGAATCTTGCCATCGCCCCTGCCTTGTCAGCTTGCGGCAACAATTTTGAATTCATAATTACCAATTTCCCCACCCAACCTCCATCGGAGACATTGACCATGAGCAGAGAAGTAGTTGTAGTCAGCGGCGTGCGCACCGCCATCGGAACCTATGGCGGCAGCCTGAAGGACATCCCCCCCACCCAGCTGGCCGCCACCGTGGTGCGCGAATCTCTGGCCCGTGCGGGTGTGGACGGCCAGGACGTGGGCCATGTGGTGTTTGGCCATGTGGTCAACACCGAACCCAAAGACATGTACCTGAGCCGCGTGGCCGCCATCAACGGTGGCTGTGCCGAAGGCACGCCCGCTTTCAACGTCAACCGCCTGTGCGGCTCCGGCCTGCAAGCCATCGTCAACGCCAGCCAGAGCATTCTGCTGGGCGACTGCGACATCGCTATCGGCGGTGGTGCCGAAAACATGAGCCGTGGCCCCTATGCTTCACTGACCGCCCGCTGGGGTGCCCGCATGGGTGACGTGAAGATGGTGGACATGGTGGTGGGCGCATTGCACGACCCCTTCCACACCATTCACATGGGTGTGACCGCTGAAAACGTGGCCGCCAAGTACGGCATCACCCGCGAAATGCAAGATGCACTGGCCGTGGAAAGCCACAACCGCGCCCAGCGCGCGATTGAAGCTGGCTACTTCAAAGACCAGATCGTGCCCGTCATGCTCAAGAGCAAAAAGGGCGAAGTGGCCTATGACACCGACGAGCACTACCGCCCCAACTGCTCGCTGGCCGACATGGCCAAGCTCAAGCCCGTGTTCGTGAAAGAAAACGGCACCGTCACCGCTGGCAACGCCTCCGGCATCAACGATGCCGCCGCCGCCGTGGTGCTGATGGAAGCCGGTGCGGCCAAGGCCCGTGGCCTGGCTCCTCTGGCCCGCCTGGTGGGCTACGCCCACACCGGCCTGGACCCCAAAATCATGGGCGTGGGCCCCATCTCTGCCACGCAGGCCGTGCTGAAGAAAACCGGACTGAGCGTGAACGACCTGGACGTGATCGAAGCCAACGAAGCCTTCGCCGCACAGGCCTGTGCCGTGACGCGCGAGCTGGGCCTGGACCCCGCCAAGGTCAACCCCAACGGTTCCGGCATCTCCCTGGGCCACCCCATCGGTGCCACGGGTGCGCTGATCACCGTCAAGGCCCTGTATGAACTGCAACGCATCCAGGGCCGCTACGCCCTGGTGACCATGTGCATCGGCGGCGGCCAAGGCATTGCAGCCATTTTCGAGCGCGTGTAAACCCCGGCTCAGCCACGACGCTGTTCAACACGGAATGAACAGCTGAATCAGCCCGTCAGGCATGGCCTGACGGGCTTTTTTTATGGGTTGGTGTCTTCCAGAAAGCCCCCAGAGCGCAGCGTGATGACCAGGGTATCGCGCCAGCCGGGCTCCTGCGCATCCAGCGGCTGGATGGGGGTGCTCTCATGGATCACCCGCTGGTCATCCAGCAACAGCAGGGACCACGGCTCAGCGAGCGTGAAGCGCAGGCCGTGCGGCTGCTGGGCATCGAACACCCTGGTTTCTCCGCCCTTGATGTGGTGGCGGGCCACCAGAAACACGGCCACCAAGTCCACACCGTCCCGGTGTGCGCCCTCTGGTGTGGGGCGACCGATGCCATCTGCCGTGTCAATGCGAAACAGATGGCTCTCCACATACCAAGGCTGCTTGCCACGCAAGGCAGATGTGACCTCACCCAGCGCAACCAATAACGCCCGAAAGGCGGCATGCTCCATCAACCCCGGTGGCAGCGGTGCAAACCACCGCTGCATGCCGCCATGCAAGGCGTTGTAGGCCAATGGCTGCCAGTGCGGGCGGTCAGGCACCGCTTGCACATGCTGGCCATCCACCACACAGGACCCGTGGCGGCGGCTGCGGTAGCGTCCACCGTCTTTCAAATGCTGGTCCATTGGCAAATCGTTCCAATGGGCATTCAGCTCAGGCAGTTGTTCTGCGGCCGCAGTGCCCAGCCACTGCGCCACGCCTCGGGCATCCAAAACGGCATAGCCTTGTTCAGACAGGGCTGGCAAAAGTTGATCCGGCAACACGGCAGGCGGAGAAAAAGTAAGCGTTGTCATGGACGGACAGTGTAGCCACCGGGCAAAGCCTGGATTGTCTGCGCTGGATCAAGAGAGGCCACTGCGGCAAGTGGCAAGCTGTGTGACTTGTTGAACACCTGTACGGAGGCACGATCATGGTGAGCTTGCATTGGGATCAATCGCTGGAATTGGGCTTTGTACCGATGGATGATCTGCACAAACAGCTGGTCGCGCACATGTCGCTGGTGGATGGCTGCCCCGACAGCACACTGGCCGCCGAGTGGCAGAGCCTGGTGGCATGTGCCCACGCCCTGTTTGCACAAGAAGATGCCTGGATGAAACACACCCATTTTTCCAGCGCACCCAACCACAGCCTGCACCACCGCGTTGTGCTGAATGTGCTGCGCGAAGGACTGGTGATGGCACGGGCGAACCAGTTTGACCAAGTCAGGAAACTGTCGGCAGAACTGGCGCACTGGCTTTCAAAACACATCCAGTCACAGGATGCTGCACTGGCCTTGCACATGCGCAGACACCCCGGTGCCTGCAAACTGACCGGCACGTTGCACTGAGTTGCAGCATCAGCAGCCCCACTGACAGGGAAAACCATGATGGCGGCAACGCACCAGATGACTATCTTCAGATTGATATTTATCAAGGAGACATCTGGTGCCCCCCATTGCTTTATCTCAGCATTCCCATGTGCCCGACACCACCCCGGCCAATCAGGGCGAAACCTCCCCCGCTGAAGCCACCAAAGGTGGCAGCGACTACCTTGATGCAGACTATGTGCCTTATGTGGCTCCGGCCAAGGCATCCATCTTCAGCCTGCCACTGAGCACATTGCCGATGTCGGCACCCTTGGCCTGGTTGCGCCAAGGTTGGGCCGACTACACCTGCTGTCCCAAGGCAGGTCTTTTCTACGGCTTGTGCTTCTTTGTCATGGGCCATGCACTCTGGTCAGTATTCAAGTCCGCACCGGCCTATGTGCTGGCACTGAGCGCGGGCTTTTTGCTGATGGGGCCGTTTCTGTGCCTGGGGCTGTACCACGCCAGCCGCGAGATCGAGCAGAAACGAAAACCGTCTTTGACGGCATCCCTGTTTGCATGGAAGCCCACAAAGGGTGCAATGGGCATTTTTGCAGGGGTACTGCTGGTGCTGGAAATGGTTTGGGGCCGTGCGTCGCTGATCGTGTTTGCGGTGACATTCAACTCCATGCCTTCGGCAGAGGACACACTCACCCAATTACTCAACCCTGAGAACGTGGAATTTCTCATTGCCTACACCTTGGTGGGCGGTTTTTTTGCCGGGCTGATTTTTTGCATCAGCGTCATCGCCATACCCATGATCATGGACAGGGAGGTGGATGCCGTGTCTGCCGGGCTGACCAGCATACGGGCCTGTTTCCAGAACCCAGGCACCATGTTGGTGTGGGGTGCGCTGATCACGCTCATCATTGGCCTGAGCATGCTGCCCTACTTCATTGGACTGATCGTGACCGGCCCTGTGATCGGGCATGCCACCTGGCACGCCTACCGAGCCATTGTTCCCCCGCAAACCGAAAACCTGTCAGAAGCCTGACACACCAGACAATCCGGCACAAACCATGCATGCATGGGGAGCAAGTGCGCACTGAACCACCACCGCACTCACCTGTTTGGCTTGTCAGTGCCGTGTAAACCCCGATGCCCCCATTTCAGGGCACAGATACAGTCCAACGGCTGATCCGGTGTGCATGCAACCGTGCATGCCAAGCTCACCATTTTCATGTACCCAACCCAACGGAGATCACGAATGAAGTCAACCACCCTCAAACTCGCCGCCATCGGCCTCGCTGCTGCCGCCACACTGGCCAGCGCACCGGCTTTCGCAGGCAAGACGCTGGATGCCATCAAAGCCCGTGGGCAAATTGTGTGTGGTGTGAACACAGGCCTGGCTGGTTTCTCGGCAGCCGACTCCAACGGCAAGTGGACCGGTCTGGATGTGGACATCTGCCGCGCGGTGGCTGCCGCCACCCTGGGTGACCCTGAAAAAGTCAAGTACGTCCCCCTGAACGCCCAGCAGCGTTTCACTGCGTTGCAATCAGGCGAAGTGGATGTGCTGTCACGCAACACCACCTTCACGCTGAACCGCGATGCCTCCCTGGGACTGCACATGACCGCTGTCACCTACTACGACGGCCAGGGCTTCATGGTGCCCGTGAAAAGCAAAATCAAGAGCGCCAAACAGCTCAAGGGTCAAACCGTGTGCGTGCAATCCGGCACCACCACTGAAAAGAACATGACCGACTACTCCAAAGCCAACGGTCTGAACCTGAAGCCCGTGGTGTTTGAGAAAGTTGAAGCGGCCACCGGAGCCTACTTCTCTGGCCGTTGCGTGGCCTACACCACCGACGCATCGGGCCTGGCTTCTGTACGGAACAAGGAAGCCAAAGACCCCGCAGAACACATGATCCTGCCCGAGCTGATTTCCAAAGAGCCCCTTGGCCCGATGGTGCGCCGGGGTGACGACGAGTGGTTTGCCATCGTCAAATGGGTGATTTACGGTCTGGTCGAAGCCGAAGAATACGGCCTGACACAAGCCAACGTGCTGGCCGAAAAAGCCAAGAGCACAGACCCTGTGGTGCAGCGCATCACCGGTGCCACCGAAGACACCGGCAAGCTGCTGGGTCTGGATCGCGACTGGATGGTGCGCGCCCTGCAAGCCACCGGCAACTACGGCGAGATTTTCGAGCGCAACGTGGGACCCAAATCTGCCTTGGCCCTGCCCCGTGCCCTCAACAACCAGTGGAAAAACGGCGGCCTGATGTACGCCTACCCTGTGCGCTGATCCGCCACGGCTACCCACTCAACCGTTCGGATGCCGCTGTCCGAACGGTTTTTTCATGCCAATCATTTTCATGGAGTGCATGACACATGACCTCTTCCTCGCCCCCCAAAAAGAACCCCTGGTCATGGCGCAGCCAGGCCTTTCGCGGGTTGGTTTACCAAATCGTTGCCGCCATCGTCATCGGCCTGATGGGCTGGTTCCTGGTACACAACACGCTGGAAAACATGCGTGTGCGCGGCATCCAGAGTGGCTTCGACTTCCTCACCCAGCCTGCGGGCTTTGACATCGGGGAAAGCCTGTATCCGTTTGACTCGTCCGAGCACTACTGGCGGGCCTTTCTTGTCGGGCTGACCAACACGCTGCGCGTGGCCATCGTCGGCATCATCATCACCACCGTGCTGGGCACCCTGCTGGGTGTGGGCCGCTTCTCGCGCAATGCACTGGTGCGCGGCCTGTGCTCGGCCTACGTCGAATTTTTCCGCAATGTGCCTGTTCTGTTGCAATTGCTGATGTGGTACCTGCTTTTCACAGAGGTGTTGCCAATGGCCTCTGAAGCCTGGCAGGTCGGATCGTTTTACCTGAGCAAGGGGGGGCTGAATTTTCCGATTCCAGTCTGGGCAGCGGGCCATGCCTGGGCCGTGGGAGGGGGCGTGGCCGGCTTGCTGCTGGCCTGGGTGTACCGCCGCTGGGTATTTGCCCGGTTTGAAGCCACCGGCAAGCTGCACAGCACATTCTGGGTTCCCGTGGTCATCGTGGTGTTGATGGCCTTGCTGGGCTGGGCACTGGGAGGTGCCCCCACTGAACTCAACAGCCCGCGCCGGGGTGAATTCGCCATTGAAGACGGCGGTGCGCTGACCCCTGAATTCATGGCTGTGCTGCTGGGCTTGTCCATTTACACCGCAGCCTTTGTGGCCGAAGTGGTGCGGGCTGGCATCCAATCCGTATCTCGGGGCCAGGGTGAAGCCGCTGCGGCGCTGGGCCTGAGCAAAGGCCAGGAAATGCGGCTGGTGATGCTGCCACAGGCCTTGCGCGTGATCATTCCGCCGCTCACCAACCAGTACCTGAACCTGACCAAAAACTCATCGCTGGCGGTGGCCATCGGCTACCCCGATGTGGTGTCGATTGCCAACACCGCCTTGAACCAGACAGGCCGTGCAGTGGAATGCATTGCCATTGTCATGCTGGTCTATCTGACCACCTCGCTGGCCACTTCGCTGCTGATGAACTGGTACAACGAACGTGCCGCCATCCAGGAACGCTGAAAAGACCTGCACCATGAAAGCACCTGACATGACTGCCGCCCGAACCTTTCAACCCATCGCACCCCGCCCGGCCCCCATCCGCACAGAGGGCCTGGTTCCGTGGATACAACGCAACCTGTTTGCCGACTGGAAAACATCTGCGGCCACGCTGCTGATCGGCGGTGTGCTGCTGTGGTATTTGCCCCAACTGCTGAACTGGGCCTTGCTCAGCGCCGTGTGGAAGCCCGATGCCGATGCCTGCCGGGCTGACGGCGTGGGAGCCTGCTGGGGTGTGGTGGCCGAGAAATACCGGCTCATCCTCTTTGGCCGTTACCCTTTTGAAGAGCAATGGCGGCCACTGGTGGCCACCGTGCTGATGGTGGGACTGCTGGTGGCGAGTTGCATGCGGTTCTTCTGGAAAGCCTGGCTGCCCGTGCTGTGGATGGTGGTACTCGCTGCATTTTTTGCATTGATGTACGGCGACACAATGGGCCTGAGCAAGGTCGAAACCGACCGTTGGGGCGGCCTGCCACTGACCATTCTGCTGGCCAGCCTGTCCATCGTGATGGCGTTTCCGATTGCATTGGTGGTGGCACTGGGCCGGCGCTCAGGACTGCCCGCCATCCGCAGCTTTTGCACCATTTATGTGGAACTGATCCGTGGTGTCCCGCTGATTTCGGTGCTGTTCATGGCTTCGTTCATGTTTCCGCTGTTCATGCCACACGGCGTGACCATCGACGTACTGGTTCGGGTGCTGGTGGGCATCACGCTGTTTGCTGCCGCCTACATGGCCGAAGTCATCCGTGGTGGCCTGCAAGCCATTCCCAAAGGCCAAATTGAGGCAGCGGCCACCCTGGGCCTGAGCTACTGGCAGACGCAGATCAAGATCGTGTTGCCCCAGGCTTTGGCCATGGTGGTGCCTGGCATCATGAACAACTTCATCGCCATCTTCAAAGACACCTCGCTGGTGACCATCGTCAGCCTGTACGAGCTGACTGGCGCATTGGGTCTGGCGCTCAACTCCGATGCCGACTGGCGGCCTTTCAAGATCGAGGGCTATCTGTTCATTGCCCTCATCTACTTCACATTCTGTTTTTCCATGTCCCGCTACAGCCTGTGGGTGGAAAAACAAGTCAACAAAAGCAAACTGCGCTGATTCCACTTGAATACTCAGCCCCATTCGGAGCAACAGAATGACCCAACCCATCATCACCTTCGACAAAGTCAACAAGTGGTACGGCAACAACTTCCATGTGCTGCGCGACATTGACCTGACCGTGGCCAAGGGCGAGCGCATTGTCGTTTGCGGCCCTTCGGGATCGGGCAAATCCACCATGATCCGCTGCATCAACCGGCTGGAAGAACACCAGGAGGGCCGCCTCATCGTGGACGGTGTGGAGCTGACCGATGACGTGAAGGCCATTGATCAGGTGCGCAAGGAAGTGGGCATGGTGTTCCAACAGTTCAACCTGTTCCCACACCTGACCGTGCTCGAAAACCTCACCCTCTCGCCCATGTGGGTGGGCAAGGTGCCCAAAAAGGAAGCCGAAGAACGTGCCATGCTGCAACTGAAGCGGGTGCGCATTGCCGAGCAGGCAAACAAGTACCCGCTGCAACTCTCAGGCGGTCAGCAGCAGCGGGTGGCCATTGCCAGAGCACTGTGCCTCAAGCCCAAGATCATGTTGTTTGACGAACCCACCTCGGCCCTCGATCCCGAAATGATCAAGGAAGTGCTGGATGTGATGGTGGAAATGGCCAGCCAGGGCATCACCATGATCTGTGTCACCCATGAAATGGGTTTTGCCAAGGCCGTGGCCGACCGCGTGATCTTCATGGACCAGGGCCAGATCGTCGAGCAGAACACACCACACGAGTTCTTCAACCACCCGCAGAACGAACGCAGCCGGGATTTCCTGTCCAAGATCCTGGGGCACTGATGGCTGAAACCCAATTGACGCAACCGACGGCCCAAGCCCAGATCGCATCGTTCAAAGCCGCACTGAGCGGCTTGCATGGTCACCCTGAACGGATCGGTGCCTTTGCCCTGACTTGGCGCACAGGCATGCCCGATGCGCTGTCGCTTCTGCCCCCACGCTATGCCGAAGTGCTGCATGGGCTGCTCGACAGACTGGAGTCCAGCGCATTGTTTGCGGAAGAAAGCTGTTCTTTCAGCCACACCGATTTGCTGGATGGCCTGCAAACCTGGGCCAGCAAAGCCGCCAGGCAGCTTGAAAGCAGCACAACCTGATCAAGCCTCAGGTCAACATTGAATCTGTTGGCTGGGCAGGCAGGAGGTCATTTTCCAGGAACCGTGTCGGTGCTGTTGCGCACAGCAGCGGCCACCACACCATCCAAGGCATCGTCCACCATGCTCCGGGCAGAAACCAGGCGCACGGATTCACGCTGGCACATGGCCTCCAGGCTGCGGCGCGTCATGGAGATGGATTTGCCTCCGGCCACAATGAACAGGTACATCGTTCCCTGCGGACTGGCCCAGGACAGCTTGGCCCGCTGCCATTCACCAGATGGAGCCAGCCACTCGACCCATGAGCCCACGGCCAGATCGCTCACATACATCACATCGCTGGAAGGCGGCACGTCTTCCGGCGGCTGTGGGGTCATGGGCATGGTCATGGGCTGGGTATCCTCAAAGTCCGGTGCTGGATGAGGAGGATCCGACACAGCCATGTCGGCGATTTCCATGAACCCGGTATCCCTGGTCTCAGTGGGGCTCACCCACATTTCGGCCTCGGTTCGCACACTCAAGGGGGCCAAAGCAGGGCCCGCTGGACTGGTCGGCACTGATTCCGCGACCACATCCTCGTTCTCCTCAACGGGCGGCTGCTCGGCAATGGTGGGGGAAGGTGTGGCCGATATTTTCAAAGCCGCATCGTGAACCGACATCAGCTGATTGAAAAAGTCGCACGATTTTTCCTGCGGATATTCAATGGTCTGCAAACCTTCGCGCAAGGTGCGCAGCATCACTGGAATGCTGCTGACCAAGCGACTGCGACTGCGGGCAGCCAATTCAGGGCGACTGCTCCAGACCAGATTGCCAATCAGACCGATGTAACGCACATCTGCCGACAAGCGGCCATCGGCGGATGGATGATCGTCACCAGAACGCGCCAGCCGTGCCCAGGCGATGACCTGAGACCAAGGCCCCGCCAGAAAATGTTGCAGAAAAGCGGGGGCGTAAGCGAAATCTTTGCGCGCCCGCATCTCTGTGGCCACCTTCTCTGCCAACAAAAACCGCTTTTCAGCCTTCATCAGGGTGGTAACGGCTCTTTTTTGGGCCTGCTTACGCTCCTCTGATACCACGGTGTCCACATCGGTGCGCAACGCATACAGGGCCTGGGTGAGGCGGGCAGTTCCAAGACCATCGTCCTGCACCAAAGACTCCACCACCTTGTCGAGCGTCCGCAGGTACACATCGAACCCAGGACTTTGAACCGATGAAAACGCCAGGCTCTGCTGGGTCATTTCATCCAGCAACTGACGTGCGGGGTTTTGCTTGTCCGCAAAAAATTTGGGCGTGTGTTTGGCAATCCTCAAAAACAAGGGTCGCAGGCGCTGCAAGGCATCCCTGACGGGTGGCAACAAACGCTTGTCCCGGTAAATGCCATCCAGCATCATCCCGACCACTTCTTCGGCCAGGTCTGCCAGCTGCCCAGCCTCATTGGGATCAATGGACTCTCTGACTTGTCCTGTCCGAGTACGTCGGCG
>CALMMY010000479.1 GCA_937868695.1 uncultured Comamonadaceae bacterium | reverse complement strand
GCTGGCTCATCAGGGTTTCGATGGTGCCGTTGCTGTCCACCAGCCCCAGGCCCAGTGCATCCTGGCCGCCCCACACTTCACCAGTGGTGTAGTTGGCAATGGGTTGCGTCAGCTTTTTTCCGCGCCGCTCTACCAGCAGCATTTCAAACTGTCGGCCCAGCTCGTCCACCAGCGCCTGGGCTTTGGCCTCGCCTTCCGGGGTGGAGGGCTCGAACGGGTTGAGCATGCCTTTGAGCTTGCCCGATGCGTAGGTTTTGGCCTTCACGTCGTATTTATCGAGCACGCGGTGTACGTCCCAGCTTTGCAGAATGGCCCCGATGGAGCCCACCAGCGAGTATTTGGCGCTGATGATTTCGTCTGCCGACATGGCCACCATGTAGCCCGCCGAAGCCCCCAGGTTGCCGATGACGGCCTGAATGGGTTTGTTGTGCTTTTTGCGCAGCTCGGCCACCGCATCCGAAATGCGCTCGGCCTCCACAGGAGCGCCACCGGGCGAGTCGATGTAGAGCAGCACGCGTTTGACATTGTTGTCTTCAAACGCCCGCTTCAGCGCGGCCACCACCTTGTCGGCAGAGGCCAGTTTGGCCGTGGAGCTGATCTGCCCCTCCACCTTCACCATCGCCACCGCAGGTTCTTTGGCCACCGCGCCGGGCACGGGCAGCAGGGCTTTGGCACCCAAGGCCGCGTACATGCCCACCGACCCCACCACCACCACGCCCACCATCCAGCGTTTGAAGCGGGCGGCGCGGCGGGTTTCGTCGGCACGGCGCTGGTGGTCGAGCACAAACGCCCGCGCCAGGCCGATCATCGCCTGCTCGGCATTGACCGCATCGTTCATCAGCGCCACTTCAACGGCATCGGGTTGGTGGCGGCTGGCCCACCACTGCTTGAGTTTGTTGATCATGGGCGCACTGTAACGGAGCAACCGGGTGAACGCGATAGGGGGTAATTTTTTCGCAGCTAATGAGAATTATTCGTATTTGATGTCATAATTCAGCCATCCCAGCCAGCCAGTGAAGCACCCGGTGCCAACGCACACCCGTGCGCCTTTTCATCAGCCAGCCAACAACCTTTTGATGAATTGCCTGGCCATGCTCCACCCCTTGTTTTCCGATTCGAAAATGGCTTCTGCGCTGGATGAACAAGCGTCCACAGCTATTCCATTTGCAGTCCACACCTCCCCCCGGTTGCCCAAGCCGACACAGGCAGGCAGCCGCGCACCGGCCATCGCCCTACCCCTGGGTGCAATGCTGCTGGCAGGCTCGGTTGCGGCCATGGCCCAGACCACACCGGCCACGGCGGACAGCAGCACCGCCACCGACAGCGGCA
>CALMMY010000478.1 GCA_937868695.1 uncultured Comamonadaceae bacterium | reverse complement strand
GCCAGGTGAGCTGGCGTTTGGCCAGCTGGCGGGTGGCGGCGATGCCGGTTTCGCGGATGGTGCGTGCCGTTCTGGCTTCTTGCGCACGTTGGTGCTGAACAGTCTGCTCTGGATTGTTGGGCCATGCCGGGGCCAGCAGCGTGTTTGGGGGGGCACATGCCTCCCACACCTGGCGGTAGCCTACGCAGCGCATGCTGGGCAGGTCGGGGTGCAGGCCGGGCTGGACCATCAGGCGGCGCACTTCGTCCACCAGGCCTTCGGCCAGCATCTGGTCAAAGCGTTGGGCAATGCGGGCGTGCAGCCAGGCCCGGTCGGTGGGCTCCAGGCTGAGCACGGGCATGGAGAGTGCGGGAGCGGTGGGCTCCCGGCCATGAAAAGCCGACAGCGGCTGGCCGGTGGCGCGGTACACCTCCAGGGCGCGGCCGATGCGCTGGCTGTCGTTGGGGCTGAGGCGGGCGGCGGTGACCGGATCTGCTTCGGCCAGCCGGGCGTGCAGTGCGGGCCAGCCCAGGGCGGCGGCCTCGGCCTCGATGGCCAGGCGCAGTTCGGGCTGGGCGGGGGGCAGCGCATCCATCGGTTGCAGCAGCGCCTTCAGGTAGAGCATGGTGCCACCCACCAGCAGCGCATGCTTGCCCCGGCTCTGGATGTCGGCGATCAGCCGCTGGGCATCGGCGGCAAACTCGGCGGCGCTGTAGGCCTGTGCGGGGTCGCGGATGTCGATCAGGTGGTGCGGCACCTGGGCCAGCTCGGCGGGCGTGGGTTTGGCGGTGCCGATGTCCATGCCCCGGTACACCAGGGCCGAATCGACGCTGATGATTTCCAGCGGCCAGTGCCGCGCCAGCAGCAGCGAAATGGCGCTTTTGCCCGAGGCCGTGGGGCCGACCAGGGCGATGGGGGTGTGCAGCCCGGCGGCAGCCTGCGGTGTCGGGTCGGAGGAGAGGGGCGGGGTCGTCATGTGCAGGGTGCTTGAATGGGCCAGAGGGCCAGAGGGGCAGGCTGGCGGTCAGGCCACCCGTTTGGGTGGCGTGCGGGGCGAGCCGAAGCGCGGCACCAGCACCCAGGCCACGGTGGTGATGGCCACGGCCCAGAAGCCGATGCCGTTGGTCAGCGGGAACACGCTGCCATCCATGCGCCAGCCCAGCCAGCTGCCCACGCCAAAGGCCACCAGCATCATCATCAGCCCGCTCAGGGCCGAGGCGGCTCCGGCGGCATCGGGAAACGGCCCCACCGCGCCGCTCTGGCCGCAGGGCTGGTGGATGCCGTGGCCCACCATGAAGATGCAGTAGGGCAGCAGCACCGTCAGCGGGTGGATGATCCCAAAGTGCGGCAGCAGCGCCATCAGGCCGCCACCGCCCAGGGTGATGAAGCCCGCCATCCGCACCGTGCGCTGCACGCCCATGCGCACCAGCAGGCGGCGGCACAGGAAGGTGCCCCCTAGGTAGCTGATGGCCATGGCAAACATGGTCCAGCCGTAGTTGACACGGCTGATGCCCAGCACATCCATGAACACAAACGACGACGAGCCCAGAAACGTGAACAGCCCCGCATACGACACCGTGGCCAGCAGCCCATACGTCCAGAACGTGGGGTGCGACAGAACGCGGCCCCAGGTGCGCAGCAGCACGGCGGGCTGCGTGGCCTGGGGGTTGAGGCGGGGCACGGTCTCCACAAACCGCCAGGCCACCGCCACCAGCGCAAAGGCACCGAACACCGCCAGCGCCCCCAGCGCGGCCCGCCAGCCCCAGGCGCTGGCCAGCCAGCTGCCGACAGGCGCACTGAGTGCGGCAATCACACCCAGGCCGCTGAGCGCCTTGCTCAGAATGCGGGCACCCTGCTCGGGCGCGTACAGGTCGCGCACGATGGCGCGGCCCGCCATCACGGCGGCCCCCATCGCCGCGCCTTGCAGCACGCGCCACAGAATCAGCCAGTCCATGCTGCCTGCCAGCAACGCCCCCACACCCGCCACGGCATACAGGCCCAGCCCGGCCAGCAGCACCGGGCGGCGGCCAATGCGGTCAGACAGCGGCCCCCACACCATCTGCGAGCAGCCGAACGCCAGCAGCATGCCGGTGAGCGTGAGCTGCGCCTGCGACAGTTTGGCCCCGAAGCCGCTGGTGAGGGCGGGCAGGGCGGGCAAATAAAGATCGGTGGTGACGGGCTGTATGCCCAGCAGCAGCGAAAGCAGAAACACGACGGTGCCCGCTGTCATGCTGTTTTCGGATGCGGGTTGGCCGGGGTGGGCGCTTTGGGGGGGAGATTGGGGCATGAATTTGAGATTAACAGATGCTTTCGTTGGGTGGTGTGCCTTGGGTTGCAGTCGGCTTCTTGGATGGTGTGTGTCGTGGTTGTTGGCTATTGCCTGATGGGCTGTTGTTTCTTTCCTGGCTTTGGTGGTGGCGTGCTGCTTCTCGGTTGATGTGTGTGGTGGCGCGAGTCGTTTCTTGCCTGACGTGTGTGGTTGCGAGCCGAGCCGTGCTGACGTGGCGTGCTGGGGAGGGTGGGGGCCTCAT
>CALMMY010000477.1 GCA_937868695.1 uncultured Comamonadaceae bacterium | reverse complement strand
CGCCCCGACCAGCATGTGGCCGCCCGCTGGCGTGCCTTTGATGCCACCGCTGCCCAGGCCGCACTGCGCCGCGCCCTGGCCTTGAACCGTCTGGCCCCCTGACTGGCTCCCGAGACATTTCCCATGCCCACATCCACACCCCACAGCGCCCAGCTCAACCGCCAGCCCAACATCGCTGGGCCCGACAGCTTCTATGAAGAGCTGATCAACGCCCAGCGCGACCTCACCGATGACCAGGCCGACATGCTGTTGGCCAAACTGGTGTTGATTCTGGCCAACCACATCGGCGACCGCGCCGTGCTGAGCGAAGCCATCGCGCTTGCCCGCAGCAACACACTGGCTGCACAATCTCCGCACATCAACGGAGGCAGTGCATGAATTCAACCCCATCCCAATTTCCATCCACCCTCAACCGCACCCACGACCCCGCCGCCACCAGCTGGGTGGCCAGCGCACAGGCAGCGGGCACCGATTTCCCCATCCAGAACCTGCCGTTTGCGGTGTTTCGCCACCGTGACAGCCAGGAGGGCTTTCGGGGCGGCATCGCCATTGGCGACCAAGTGCTTGACCTGTGGGATCTGACCCGCAGTGACCTGCTGGACGGCCTGGCTCTGCAAGCCGCCGAGGCGGGCGCAAAAAGCAGCCTCAATGCGCTGATGGCCCTGGGCCCCAAGGCGTGGAGCGCCCTGCGCCATGCGGTGTTCGACCTGTTGCACTCACACGCCAGCGCCGTGGTGCAGCAAAAAATGCTGCTTTGCCTGGAGCCGCAGGCCGAAGTGGTGTACAGCCTGCCTGCCCGCATCGGTGACTACACCGATTTCTACACATCCATCTACCACGCCACCAACGTGGGCAAACTGTTCCGGCCCGACAACCCGCTGATGCCCAACTACACCTGGGTGCCCATCGGCTACCACGGGCGGGCTTCCAGCGTGCAGGTGTCGGGCCACAGCTTCAAGCGCCCACGCGGGCAAGTGCTGCCGCCCGGTGCCACCGAGCCGGTGTTCTCCGCCTGCAAGCGGCTGGACTGGGAGCTGGAACTGGGGGCCTTCATCGGCCCCGGCAACGCACTGGGCGAGCCGGTTGCGCTGGATCAGGCCGAAGACCGGGTGTTTGGCCTGTGCCTGCTCAACGACTGGTCGGCCCGCGACATCCAGGCCTGGGAATACCAGCCTCTGGGGCCGTTTCTGGCCAAAAACTTTGCCACCACCATCTCGCCCTGGATCGTCACGATGGAAGCGCTGGCCCCGTTTCGCACGCCACTTGAGCGCCCCGACGGCAAAACCGATGATCTGGCCTACCTGCGCAGTGAGGCCAACACGGAGCAGGGCGCGATAGACATCCGGCTGAACATCGGGCTGGCCACCGAGGCCATGCGCGAGGCGGGCCAGCTGCCGCATGTGGTCTGCACCACCAGCTACCGCCATGCCTACTGGACACTGGCCCAGATGGTGGCGCACCACACGGTCAACGGTTGCAACCTCCAGTCGGGCGATCTGCTGGGCACCGGCACCCTGTCTGGCCCCACGTTGGATCAGGCCGGGGCCTTGCTGGAGCTGACGCAGGGAGGCAAAGTCCCCGTCAGTCTGCCCAACGGCGAAACCCGTACCTTTCTGGCCGATGGCGACGAGGTGGTGATGCGCGGCTGGTGCGAGCGACCCGGTTCTGCCCGCAGAATCGGGTTTGGCGAGTGCCGTGCCACCATTTTGCCCGCGCTGATTTGATACAAATTCTTCTAAAAATTGCAGTCGGTATGAAATGTATTTCTGGTTGACTGCGAACAAAGCCTTTTGCGCACTCACTTCAGCTATGCATGCAGATTGTGAATAGCTGTTATTTGCAATTTAATGCATATTTACAGCATCAACTTTCTGTTTTAGGGTAAACCCCATTACCTGCTGGGGGGTAGTAGGTAAAATAATTCATGTTAAGCCACACCATCACAGGAGACAAACCGTGAAGCACTTCCTCAAACACACCGCACTGGCAGCCGGGCTGTTTTGCTCGCTGACTGCGGCACAGGCCGAAACCATCACCCTCAAGGTGCATCACTTCCTGGGGCCACAGTCGATTCAGCACACCAAAATGATGCAAACCTGGTGTGACAACATCGCCAAAGATTCGGGCAACCGCCTGGCCTGCCAGATCTACCCCGCCATGCAGCTGGGTGGCTCGCCTCCACAGTTGTTTGACCAGGCCAAAGACGGTGTGGCCGACGTGGTGTGGACCGTGGCTGGCTACTCCGCTGGCCGCTTTGCACGCAGCCAGGTGTTTGAGCTGCCCTTCATGATGACCAACGCAGCGGCCACCAGCCGCGCCGCCTGGGACTTTGCCCAGAAGTACGCCCAGGATGAATACAAGGATGTGAAGCTGCTGGCCATCCATGTGCATGGCCCCGGCGTGTTCTTCACCAAGAACAAGGCCATCACCAAGATGGAAGACCTGAAGGGCCTGAAAGTGCGTGGCCCCACCGCCACCGTCACCAAAATGCTGGGCATGATGGGGGCCACCCCCGTGGGCATGCCCGTGCCGCAGGTGCCCGAAGCCCTGTCCAAAGGCGTGATTGACGGTGCCGTCATCCCTTACGAAGTGGCTCCCGGCCTGAAAGTGCATGAGCTGACCAAGTTCGCCTCCGAAACCCCCAAGGATTCCCCGGCGCTCTACACCACTGTGTTTGTGGTGCCCATGAACAAGGCCAAGTACGAATCGCTGCCTGCTGACCTGAAGGCCGTGATCGACAAAAACTCGGGCCGGGAGTTCTCCGCATTCCTCGGTGCCACGCAAGAAGGCAACGATGTACCGGGCCGCAAGGCATTTGCCGATACCGCCGGTTACACCATCACCCAGATCGCACCTGCCGAAATCGACCGCTGGAAAAAAGCCACCGATCCTCTGGACGATGCCTGGGCCGAAGACATGAACAAGCGCGGCCTCAACGGCAAAGCCATGCTGGACGATGCACGCGCCATGATCAAGCAGTACACCAAGTAAGGCTATCTGAACGGTATCTGAGCAGACGGGGCGGGGAGCCACTCCCCGCCCTTTTTTTTGACCTGAGCAGGAGGCACACCCTTGGCCGACATCGTTGTTTCAGAGTCCACCCGGCAGTACACCGGGGTCGGGCTCATTCTGGACCGCAGCTGCAAGACGCTGGCCGTCATGGGTGGCATCACCCTGGTGGTGATGGCACTCATGTCGCTGTGGAGCATTGTGGGTCGCTCCGTGTTCGACAAGCCGCTGATCGGCGACTACGAACTGGTGCAAATGCTCAGCGCCGTGGCCGTGGGCATGACCCTGCCGTATGCGCATTGGATCGGTGCCCATGTGATCGTGGATTTTTTCACCGCCAAGGCCAAACCCGCAACCAACGCCTTCCTGGACTTGATTGCCAACATCATCATGGCCGTGTTCTCTGCCGCCATCGCCTGGCGACTGGGCGTGGGCATGTTCGATCTGAAGGCCAATTTCGATGCATCCATGATGCTCAACATTCCCACCTGGTGGAGTTACGCGCCGCTGGTGCCATCGTTTGCCCTGCTGGCTGCCACCGCAGTCCATGCCGCCAATGACAACCTGAGAAAGCTGCTGACATGACCGGAATTGAATGGGGTGCCCTGATGTTCGGGGTCATGCTGCTGTTGCTCGCAGCGCGGGTTCACATTGGCATGGCCATGCTTCTGAGTGGCTCGATTGGCTATGTGTTTGTGGCCGGATTCGACCCGCTGATGAATTACTTCAAAACCGCAGCGTATGCCCGCTTTTCGGTGTACGACTTGTCGGTGGTGCCGCTGTTTTTGCTGATGGGGCAGTTCGCCACCCACGGCGGGCTGTCTCGCGCACTGTTCCAGGCGGGCAACGCCATGATCGGCCACTGGCGCGGCGGCATGGCGATGGCGGGTGTGTCGGCCTGTGCCGGCTTCGGAGCCATTTGCGGCTCATCCCTCGCCACCGCCGCCACGATGGGGCAGGTGGCCCTGCCGCAGATGAAGGCGCATGGTTACTCCAGCCGGTTTGCCACCGCTGTGATTGCCGCCGGGGGCACGCTGGGTATTTTGATTCCGCCCTCGGTGCCGCTGGTGATCTACGCCATCCTCACCGAGCAGAACATTGCCAAGCTGTTCATGGCCGCTTTCGTGCCCGGCATCCTGGCTGCAATCGGCTACATGGTGGTGATTGCCATCGTGGCCCGCGTCAGCCCCAGCGATGCCCCGGCGGGTGACCGCTACACCTGGGCCCAGCGCATCCAGGCCCTGATCGACACCTGGCCCGTGCTGCTGATTTTCATGGTGGTGATCGGCGGTATTTACGGCGGGTTCTTCACCCCCACCGAGGCCGCCTCCATCGGCACCGTGGCCACGGCATTTGTGGCCTGGCGGTCGGGCGGTTTGCGTGGCAAAGGCTTTTTGCAGTGCATGTACGGCACCGCAGCCGCCACCGGCATGATCTTCCTGATTCTGCTGGGGGCCGATGTGCTGAACGTGTTTCTGGCACTCACGCAACTCAACGTCGAACTGGCCAAATGGGTCATCGGCCTGGACTTGTCACCCCTGCTGGTGATGTTCCTGATCATCTTCATCTACCTGGTGCTGGGCTGCATCATGGACAGCCTGTCCATGATTTTGCTGACCATTCCCATCTTTTTCCCAATCGTCATGGGGCTGGATTTCTGGGGTCTGGACCCCGAGTCCAAGGCCATCTGGTTCGGCCTGATCGTGCTGATGGTGGTGGAAATCGGCCTCATCACCCCGCCCGTGGGCATGAACGTGTTCATCATCAACAGCATGGCCAAAGACGTGCCGATGAAAGAAACCTTCAAGTACGTGATGCCCTTCCTGGCCTCCGACCTGCTGCGCATTTGCGTCATTGTGTTTTTCCCCAGCATCGTGCTGTTTGTGCTGAAGATTTGAGCGCAAAGCGCACGCAACCCGGCGCACTGACCAAAAGCCCCGATGCTTTCATCGGGGCTTTTTATTGCGCGAGCAGGGGAGTCATGCTGATTCCGGAGCGAGCTGGCGCATGCTTCCCCATGCTCAGCCCAGCATCTCCAGCAATACCGGGTGCCAGACGGTTTCGTCAATGCGGCCCATCTTCTTGCCCAGCCGCGCCTTGTCCACGCAGCGCAACTGGTCGAGCAGGATGCGGGCGTTTTTCTTCTGAAACACCACCTCGGGCCGACAACCCAGTGGTTGCCCGGCGCTGGTGATGGGGGCAATGATGACCCTGGGCAGCGCGGCATTCATGTCGGAGGGTGACACCACCAGTGCGGGGCGTGTTTTTTGAATTTCGGTGCCAACGGTCGGGTCAAGGTTGACCCAATACACATCGCCACGCAGCACAGCCTTGCTCACCATACCCACTCGCTGTCATCGAATGTGGAGGTCGCAGCATCCCATGCCTGGGATTCAGCCGCTTCATCCGGAGTGGTTTCCGGCTGGGTGGCGGCTGTTGCTGCTGGCTGGGGGGTGAACCAGCCTTCGCGCAGTTGGCACTTGACGGGCCTGATCACAATCTGCCCATCCTGCAACTGCATGTCCACTTGGTCTTCAATCTGGCACGAGGCCAGAAATGCTGCCGGTATCAGCACCCCACGGGAATTGCCCACTTTGCGCACTGCTGTCAGCATGGAATGGCTCCAAAAAAATAATAACAAAATTATAACTTTCGGGATTTGAATCCGCGAGTCAAAAGAACACCAGCAATTCTCATTTTGACCAGGCGTGTTTTGCGGCTGTCGCCGGGGCTTATGGGCTTGCTTGGGTGGTGGCGAGTTACGACGTGCCGCCTTTGTTGGGCTGACGTGTGTGGTGGCAATCCATCCCGACCAGGATGAGGCGACCGTGCAGGGAGCGATGGGGCTCCTCTACTCCATGGATAAATACCTGTCCGAGCTGTGCGGAATGAGTCGCTTCACGTTCCAGCCAGTGGCGGGCGCGCACGGGGAGATCACCGGCCTGTTCGTGATCCGTGCGTACCACGAGTCGCGAGGCGAGCATCGCACGAAGGTGCTTGTGCCCGACTCGGCCCACGGCACCAACCCGGCCAGCGCTGCAGGCGCGGGGATGGAGATCGTGGTAGTCAAGTCAGACGAACGGGGCAACGTGGACGTAGACGACCTGAGGTCCAAGGTCGGGCCTGATACAGCCGCGCTGATGCTTACCAACCCCAACACGTTGGGCCTGTTCGAGGAGAACGTGCGTGAGATAGCGGCGTTGGTCCATGGGTGCGGCGCGCTGCTCTACTACGACGGCGCCAACGCCAATGCGATAATGGGCAAGTCGCGCCCTGGCGACATGGGATTCGACGTAGTCCACCTCAACGTGCACAAGACCCTGTCCACGCCGCACGGAGGCGGAGGTCCCGGCGCAGGCCCGGTAGGCGTCAAGTCATTCCTGGAGCCGTTCCTGCCGGCGCCGCTGGTTAAGTTGGACGACGCCACTGGCATGTACGTATGGGACTACGACAGGCCACAATCGATAGGACGGGTCCACTCGTTCAACGGTAACTTTGGCGTCGTGGTCAAGGCCTGGGCTTACATACGGTCGATGGGGCCCGACGGCCTCAGGACAGCAAGCGAACACGCAGTGCTGGCCGCCAATTACGTCATGCGAAAGCTCCAGCCCTATTACGATCTTCCGTATGACCGCGCCTGCAAGCACGAATGTGTGCTGGCAGGGACGAGGCAAAAGCGTGAGCATGGCGTGCGCACGCTGGACATCGCCAAGCGCCTTTTGGACTTCGGATTCCACGCTCCGACGATCTACTTCCCGCTCATCGTGGATGAGGCTATGATGATCGAGCCGACCGAGACGGAGAGTCGCGAGACGCTGGATCGCTTCATCGACGCGATGATCAAGATAGCAAAGGAAGCCGAGGAACATCCTGAGGTGCTGCACGACGCGCCGCATCACACGCCCGTAGGTCGGCTGGACGAAACGGCTGCAGCGCGGAAACCCATTCTGCGGTACACCAAGGAATCGTAGGGGGCCCGCGAAGTCCAGGGGGTCGCGTAATCGAAAGGGCCCGTCCTCGGGCCGGATCCGCAAGCGATACGCCGACATGCGGCGACAGATCAGCTAGTGGAGAACCGCTGACGCCT
>CALMMY010000476.1 GCA_937868695.1 uncultured Comamonadaceae bacterium | reverse complement strand
GTCTCCCCGCGCGACAGCGCAAAATCGATATCGCGCAAAATGGTCAGCGTACCGCTGGAATCGGTCACGGACTTTCCCAGCCCTTTGACCCTCACCACGGCGGGGGATGTACTTGCCACCGATGCAGCCACACCGGCCCCGGAAAACGATTTTGAGATTTCAGACATGCGCAAACCAAACTCCATGAATGTGGCCAAGCGCCACTTCTTGACGCACTGTAGCCTGCTGGGCACTTTCCTCATCGGCTGCGGGGGCTTGAGCGCCCTGCCCGCCCTGGCGCAATCTGGCGACAAGCCGTCCAAGTACACCGTGCTGGTGGTGGGCGATTCTCTCAGTGCCGAATACGGCCTGGCTCGCGGAACCGGCTGGGTCGCCCTGCTGCAAGCGCGTCTGGCTGAAGAAAAAAAACCGGCCCAGATCATCAATGCCAGCATCAGTGGCGACACCACATCAGGCGGGCGTTCCCGCCTGCCAGCCCTGTTGTCACGCCACCAGCCCAGCCATGTGATTCTGGAGCTGGGCGGCAACGATGCCCTGCGCGGGCTGGACTTGCGCATGACCGAAGCCAACCTGGCGGCCATGACCCAGGCCGCCCTCCAGGCTGACGCACAAGTCACCGTGGTGGGCATGCAGGTGCCACCCAACTACGGTACGGCCTATGCACGCGATTTCAGCCAGCTGTTCGAGCGGGTAGCCAAACAGCACAAGGCAGCCTTGGTGCCATTTTTCCTGAAAGGTGTGGCCGATGTACCCGATGCCGTGCGCCTGTTCCAGGCTGACCGCATTCACCCCAATGAACAGGCCCAGCCATTGATCTTGAACAATGTCTGGCCCGTTTTGAAGCCCCAACTGCGTTGAGATCACTGTCTTTGACCGCTGTCCCGATGACAGCCTTTTGTCCGCCCACCACCCACCACATTCCCAATGAGTCTGCGCACATTGCAAGCACCACAAGCTCTGGCAGAGCTTGAGCGATTCGACACAGTGATCGATGCCCGCACCGAACTGGAGCACGCCCACGATCACATTCCTGGCGCACTCAACTGGCCCAGCCTGAACAATGAGGAGCGGGTGCTGATTGGCACGCTCTATAAACAGGTCAACCCGTTCGAGGCCAAAAAGCGCGGAGCGGCGCTGGTGGCCCGCAACGTGGCCGCGCACATCGAGCGGGAGGTAATTGACAAGCCCAAAAACTGGAAACCGCTGGTGTACTGCTGGCGCGGTGGCAACCGCAGCGGTGCGCTGGCCACCATACTGAGCGCCATCGGGTTCCATGTCACCTTGCTGGAGGGGGGCTACAAGGCTTTTCGGCATGCGGTGCTGGCCGACATTCCCAACCTGGTTCAACCATTGCAATGGCGGGTGCTGTGTGGCCCCACAGGTTGCGGCAAAACACGCTTGCTGCACGCCCTGCAAACCCAAGGTGCGCAGGTATTGGATTTGGAGGGTTTGGCCAGGCACCGCAGTTCTGTACTGGGACACCTGCCCGGCATTGAACAGCCGAGTCAGAAAATGTTCGACACCCTGGTGTGGTCAGCCTTGCGCAGTTTTGACCCCAGCCAGCCCGTGTACGTCGAGAGTGAAAGCAAAAAGGTGGGCGATGTGCGCATCCCCGATGCGCTGATGGATGCCATGCGGGCCAGCCCGTGCATTCATGTTCAGCTGTCAACCCCTGAAAGGGTGGCACTGCTGCTGGAAGACTATGGGCACTTTGTGTCTGACCCGGCCCATTTCATTCGGCGTTTGCGGACGCTGGCCGAAATGCGGGGCAGTCAACAGGTGAATGACTGGATCACGGCGGTGCAGGAAGACCGCATTGGTGAGGTGGTAGAGGCTCTGCTCAACTCCCACTATGACCCGATGTACACCCAGTCCATCGGACGCAGTTTTGTACAGTTTGAGCATGCACGGCCCTGCGTGTTGCCAGACCGGCTTCCCCACACCATTGCAGCCTGTGCGGCAGAAATGCTGCGATGGGAAAAACCGAATCAGACTGGCACCGAGCCAGTCTGAGCGGTGGAGTCGCCAGTTGCGGGCACATCCTGGGCTGAAGCCAAGTCGGCAGAATTGTCTGCCTCTCCTGGCTCCAGGTGTTTGCGCTCAGTTTTGGATTTGAGTTTTTCCTCTTTTTTCTTGCGTTTGGCGAGCTCGCGCTGGCGTTTTTCGTAACCGTAATTGGGAGTTGCCAAAAGATGCTTTCGTTGAAGTGGGAAAAATGTGGAATCAGACTGCTGAGAAAACTTGCAATGCCTGCTCAAGATCGGCCTGCAAATCCTCAACCGATTCGAGGCCAATCGCAAACCGCACCAAACCTCCGGCGTGTGGCCAATGGCCTTTGCGGATGGACGGTACATCGTAGGGGGCGCACAGGCTGATGGGCCCCGCCCAGCTCCAGCCCAGGCGAAACAGTTTGAGCCGATCACAGAACGCATCCACCTGAGCCTGGCTGTATTGCGGCTGGAACACCGCACTGAACAGACAGGCAGCCGCTTTGGCATCCCGCAACCAATGGGCATGACCCGGCGATGTGGACAACGCAGGATGCAGCACACAGGCAACCTCTGGCCGTTGCTGCATCCACTGCGCCAGTGTGCGGGTTGCTTGATCCTGAGCCTGGTAGCGCAGCGCAATGCTGGGCAAGCCGCGCAGCACCAGCTCGGCATCGTTGCCTGCCACACCGTGCCCCACACGCATGTGGGTCATGAGAAGCGAGTGGTGCAAGACCTCGTTGCGCGTGACCACCGAGCCCATCAATACATCGGCACCGCCGCTCGGGTATTTGGTCAGGGCCTGCATGGAAATGTCCACGCCCAGATCGAATGCCTGGAAAGCGATGCCTGCGCCCCAGGTGTTGTCCAGCGCGGTCAGGATGGGGCGGCTGCCCGTGATGCCGCTACCGTTTGTCTGCTCATCGGTTCGTGCCTGGTTGGCTTGTTGCACAACCTGCACCAGAGCGGGCAAATCGGGATATTCCAGGGTGATTGAGCCCGGCACTTCCAGCCAAACCAGCCGTGTGGCCGGTGTGATCAGCCGGGCCAGATCGGTCGGACGCATGGGGTCGTAATACCGTGTGGTGATGCCCCAGCCTTTCAATTCACCTTCGGCCAGCGATTTGTTGGGGCCGTAGGCATTGTCGGGAATCAGCAGCTCATCACCCTGGCGCAAGAAAGCCATGTCCACCAAACCGACGGCTGCCAGGCCACTGGGTACCAGTACGCAGTACCGACCGCCTTCGAGAGTGGCGATGCGTTCTTCCAGCGTGAACGTGGTGGGTGTGCCGTGCAGACCGTAGGTGTAGCCGCTTTTGTCACGCCACTCACGGTGGCGGAGGTCGTGTACGTTGTCAAAAAAAACCGTCGATGCCTTGTGTACACCCGGAGCCACCGCCTCAAACCCGCTCGGCGGTGCGTAAGGATGGTGAATGAGCTGGGTGGACAGGTGTGTGGTCATGGACGGTTATTTTTTTAAGGGATCAGACTTTCCACTTTTCCAGCAGAGCGGCTGGACGCAGGCTGTCATAGCCTTCAAAGGGCTGGTGAATCCAGGGGTTGGTGGGCAGGAAGTCCACCGAGTAATCGGGCGTGAAGGTGGACACACCTTTGGTCCAGATCACGGCGCTGCGCAACTCAGTGATGGGTGCGTAGTGATGGCGCAAAGTGTGAATGACAGCTTGCAGCGTGTGGCCGGTGTCAGCCAAGTCATCAACCAGCAGCACCCTGCCTGCAATCTCACCCTTGGGTGTGGTGATGAAGCGGGCAATATCGAGCTTGCCCTGTACCGTGCCTGCATCAGCACGGTATGAGCTGGTGGACATGATGGCCAGTGGTTTGTCAAAAATGCGTGACAAGATGTCACCGGGGCGCATGCCCCCGCGTGCCAGGCAGAGGATGGTGTCGAATTCCCAACCGGACTGGTGAACCTTGAGGGCCAGTTTTTCAATCAGGTTGTGGTATTCATCATAAGAAACGTACAGATGCTTGCCGTCTTCAGTCAACATGGGGTACTCCAGTAAATGTAGCTGCCTGCGCTTATCGGGTAAGCGGAAAAGGCATTTTTCAACAAAATCAGGCTTGGTATGGGTGGTGCAACAGGATGGTGTGATCCCGATCCGGGCTGGTGGACACCATGTGAATGGGCACACCTGTCGTTTCTTCAATGCGTTGCAGGTAACGCTGTGCTTCTGGCGGCAGTTTGTCGTGCTGCGTCACGCCCACAGTGGATTGTGTCCATCCGGGCAACGTTTCGTAAATGGGAGTGCAACGGGCAATGTCATCGGCCCCCATGGGCAGGATGTCGATGGTTTCGCCATCCAGCTCGTAGCCGGTACACAGTTTGAGTTCGCTCAGGCCATCCAGCACATCCAGCTTGGTGATGCACAGACCAGACAGGCCGTTCACTTGCGCACTGCGCTTGAGCAGTGCGGCATCAAACCAGCCGCATCGGCGGCTGCGGCCTGTGGTGGTGCCCTTTTCTGCACCCACAGTGGCCATGTGCCAGCCAGGGGTGTTTTCTTTTTCCCAGTCCAGCTCGGTGGGGAACGGACCGCCGCCCACACGGGTGCAGTACGCCTTGGTGATACCCAGCACGTAATGCAGCATGCCTGGGCCGACACCGGCACCGGCGGCGGCATTGCCAGCCACGCAGTTGCTGGATGTGACGAATGGATAGGTACCGTGGTCGATGTCCAGCAGCGTGCCCTGGGCACCTTCAAACAGCAAGTTGGCACCAGCGGCATGGGCTTGGTTCAACTCGCGGGACACGTCGGCAATCATGGGCTTGAGCAGCTCGGCGTGGGCCATGGCTTCGGTATACACGGCATCGAACTGGATCTCGCCATTGCGTATGTAGGTCGCCAGCTTGGCATCCCACTCCATCTCGGCAGAACCGAGGAAGGTGGTCAGCACGTGGTTGTGCAGTGTCAGCAGTTCGCGCAGTTTGGTGGCAAAACGGCCAGGGTGTTTCAGATCCTGCACGCGCAGAGCGCGGCGGGCGATTTTGTCTTCATAGGCAGGGCCGATGCCACGGCCCGTGGTACCGATTTTGGCCGTACCGGCTTTTTCTTTGGCAGCTTCGCGGGCAATGTCGATGGCAGCATGGAAAGGCAGGATGAGTGGGCAGCCTTCGCTCACGCGCAGGCGGGAACGCACATCGACACCGGCTTTTTCAAGGCCCGCGATTTCTTCAAACAATTTGCCGACCGACAGCACCACGCCGTTGCCGATATAGCACTTGACACCGGGGCGCATGATGCCACTGGGAATCAGGTGCAGCGCGGTTTTCACGCCATTGATCACCAGCGTATGACCGGCGTTGTGGCCGCCCTGAAAGCGCACCACGCCTGTGGCGGTTTCGGTCAACCAATCGACCAGCTTGCCTTTGCCTTCGTCACCCCATTGGGTACCGACCACGACCACGTTGCGGCCGGCAACCGGCGCTGAATTTGGATTCTTCATGTTGTTCAGATTTTGGATAACGGTTCAACCAACCACTGGCCATCCAGCTCGATCAGCTGGCGGTCACAGTGAAATTCATTCACTTCATGCTCATGGCCTGGCAGTACGCACACGACTGTCTCACCGCGCGCGCGCAGGTATCCGATGGCATGGCGCAGTCCGGTCTGCTCGCCCCAGGGAGCCAAAATGGCCGGACGCAAAGGACGCGGAGCCACGGCTTGTACCAGCTCCTTGATGTCGAGACTGAAGCCCACTGCGGGCCGCTTGCGTCCGAACACAGCACCCACTTCGTCATAACGGCCACCGCGTACCAGCTCTTGCACAGGCTGATCCACGCCATCGCCACCAAACAGCGCGAAACGCACCCCTGTGTAGTAGGCATAGCCGCGCAGATCGGCCAAATCGAAGGTGGTGCGGACATCGCCCAGGCGTTGGGCAAGCCATTTCAGATTCTGGAGCGCAGAGTCCATCAAGGGTGAGCTTGGCAGGCATTTTTGTGCTTCGTCCAAAACCTGGACATCGCCATACAGCTGTGGCAAGGCACACAGTCCGTTGGCCACCGATGCGGGCAGCTGGCGAGTGAGCTTCGTCAGTTCAGCCACATCTTTCGCAGCCAGGGCTGTGTGGATGGCGGCTTGGGCTGCGGCAGAGAGTGTCTGGCCCTGAAGCAACGCATCGACGATGCGCACATCGGTCATGTCCAGGGTGACGCTGCCCACATCGGCCACGAGCAAACTGGCTTTGGCAAGCTCAATGATTTCCAGGTCGGCCTCCAGACCGGCATGGCCATAGATTTCAGCGCCAAACTGCAATGGTTCACGGGTGGCATGCGCCCTGGCTGCACGGGTGTGAAGCACAGATCCGCAGTAACACAACCGGGTGACACTGTCTCGGTTGAGCAAATGCGCATCAATACGGGCGACTTGTGGCGTGCTGTCAGCCCGCAGGCCAAGCGTGCGGCCTGAGAGCTGATCAACCAGTTTGAAGGTTTGCAGATCGAGGGCTTCGCCCGTGCCAGTCAGCAGAGATTCCAAATGCTCCAGCAGCGGGGGCATGACCAGCTCGTAACCATAGCGGCGCGCGCTGTCCAGCAGATCCCTGCGGAGTTCTTCGATGTGCCGGGCTTCGGAAGGGAGGACATCGGCAATTTGATCCGGGAGAACCCAGGCAGACATGTAATTCCAGGTGGCTGTTAAAAAGTGGATTTTACCGGGTTGGTTCAGGCCATCAGCCACAGCCCGGCCAACCCCATCAGGATGGCGCACAAACCGAAAAAGCGCAGCTGCCCATCGGTCAGTGCAAGCAGCCCGGTGAACATCTGCCGCCATGCGGCAGGTGATACAAACGGAAAAAGGCCCTCGATGATCAACACGAGGGCCAAAGCGGTGAGTAAATTGTCTGGCATCTTGCCCCGTGATGTTCAGCGTTTATTTGCCCGAACCACCCACATTGCTGCTGCGCATGGCTTTGAAGAAGTCAGAAGATGGATCCATCACGACCACATCCGATTTCTGGGAAAAGCTGGCCTTGTAGGCTTCCAGGCTGCGGTAAAACTGGGCAAATGCGGGGTCTTTGCCAAAAGATTCGGCATAGATCCGGGCGGCTTCTGCATCACCATCGCCTTTGACTTTTTGGGCTTCGCGGTAGGCGTTGGCCAGAGTCACTTCGCGCTGGCGGTCGGCAGCGGCGCGAATTTGCTCGCCATCGGCTGCCCCGGTGGAGCGCAACTGATTCGCCACTTGCTGGCGCTCGGCTTCCATGCGGCGGTAAACCGATTCGGTGATGGTTTCAAAATAGTCGATGCGGTTGATGCGCACATCCACCACGTCCATACCCCAGGGTTTTTCGGCGCTGCGCACCGCACCGAGCACCTGGTTGCGCACGGCGTTCATCAACGCATCCCGCTTGGTGGAGAGCAACTCATTGACGGTGCGTTTGTTGACTTCTTCCTGGAAGGCATTGCGAACCACACGGGTCAACTGAACGGCACCTGCACGCTCATCCAGACCCACATTGCGGATGTACTCTTGTGGCTCGGAGACACGCCAGCGCACGTACCAGTCAATCACCACACGCTGCTTTTCAGCAGTCAACATGGGCTCTGCATCGCTGCTGTCGAGGGTGAGCAACCGTTTGTCGATGTAGGACACATTTTGAAATGGCGGGGGCATCTTCAGATTCAGGCCCGGCTCGGTGATGACCCGGCTGATTTGCCCCAGCTGGTACACCACGCCAAACTGGCGTTGATCCACCACAAACAGGGTGGAGCTGAGGAGAGCCAGTACCAGGACCAGCGATGCGCCAATAAAACCCAATCGGTTCATTTTGAAGTTTTCCTGTGTTCAGTGGGTTCAGCGTGCATCACGCTGACGGCTGCGCTCAGCATCGCGTGTACGGCTGTTGCCATTGGTTGCTGGTGCAGGTGCTGCGGGCGCGTTGCCGCTGGAAGGTGCAATGGCCGCAGAAACAGGGGCTGTTCCACTGGCTGATGACATTTGCATGATTTTGTCCAGCGGCAAGTAAAGCAGGTTGTTGCCTTGCTTGGAGTCCACCAGAACTTTGGTCACGTTGCCATAAATTTGCTGCATGGCATCAACATACATGCGCTCGCGTGTGACTTGTGGCGCTTTCTGGTACTCGGCCAGCACGGAGCGGAAGCGTTCCGAATCACCATTTGCCTGTGCCACGATGCGTGATTTGTAGCCCTCTGCTTCTTCGCGCAAGCGGGATGCCGCACCTTCAGCGCGTGGAATCACATCATTGGCATAGGCCTGTGCTTCATTCTTGATGCGCTCGCGCTCCTGTCCAGCTTTGAGCACATCGTCAAATGCAGCCTGAACTTGCTCAGGGGGGCGCACGCCGCCTTGTTGCATGTTGACGGCCACCACCTCAATGCCAACCTTGTAGCGATCCAAAATACTCTGCATCAAGGCCCGCACTCTGGGGGCGATCTGGTCACGTTCCTCTGCCAGGGCCGCATCCATTTTCATTTTGCCGACCACCTCACGCACCGCTGTTTCTGCTGCCTTGATGACGGCAGCATCGGGGTCGCGGCTTTCAAACAGATAGTCACGTGCGTTGCTCAGTCGGTACTGCACCGCAAATTTGGCTTCGACGATGTTCTCGTCTTCGGTGAGCATGGCCGATTCACGCAAACCAGTGGCACGCACCACAGCGTCGCGCCCCACATCGACCGAGCGGATTTGTGTCACGAACACGAGTTCGTGGCGTTGAATGGGATAAGGCAATCGCCAGTTGAAACCGGCTCCGACGGTGGAGTGGTATTTGCCAAACTGGGTGACCACACCCTGCTGACCTTCCTGAACAATGAAGAAGCCCGTGCTGCCCCAAAAAGCCAGCGCCACAGCGGCCACCAATCCGATTCCAATGCCTGTTGTTTTGGGGTCTGGATTGAAGCCAGTGGGCCCGGAGTCCCCACCAGGTGGACGGCGCTGACCGTTGCCACCGCCCTTTCCACCCAACAAGCCACCAAGCTTGTTGTTGAAATCCCGCCACAATTCATCCAGGTCAGGTGGGCCTTGGTGCGAATTGGGCCGTTGATTGCGGCCTTGATCTGGTGCTGCGGGTGGCTGAACCGGATCGCTGCCTTGTGGCTGAGATGGTTTGCTTTCACCATCCGAGCTGTTCTCGCCGCGCCCCCAGCGTGGGTCGTTCAAGTTAAACATTCGCCACCAGCCTTTTTTAGGCTGAGTTGGGTGTGAATAAACAGATTGGTTCATTGTGACTAAAGCAGTTCAATGCTCTGAAAGGGGGCAATGGTTAAAAAAGCAACATTCACTCATTGAGTGGCAAACCGGCATCGTCTGTCTGGCTCGAATCACTGAAGCGGGCATCGGGATACCGATCTCCGTCGTCGGAAAGTTTGCCGCGTGCAACCGCGTCTACCAAGACTGAGCGCAACTCAGGCAAACCAGTTCCCTGAATCGCACTGATATAAATGCGAGTGACTTCGCGCCCATCCAGTTCCATGCTGCCCACCAGTGCCGCTGGAACGGTTTCGGCTGACATGGCATCCAGTTTGTTGAAAACCAGTATTTGAGGAACATCGGCAGCGCCAATGTCCGCGAGTACGCGCTGCACTTCCTGAATTTGTTCAAAATAATTCGGATTGGATGCATCGACCACATGCAGCAGCAGATCGGCATCGACCGCTTCCTGCAATGTGGCGGCGAAAGCATCGACAAGCCCGTGGGGCAATGCCCGGATGAAGCCGACTGTGTCAGACAACGACACCGATCCACCGGTTTCCCCCAGATACAACTGGCGTGTGGTGGTATCCAATGTGGCAAACAGCTGATCGGCCGCATAGGCCCGCGCCTTCACCAAAGCATTGAAAATAGAGGATTTTCCTGCGTTGGTGTAGCCTACCAGTGACACATTGAAAGCATTGCGACGATCGCGCTGCTTGCGCTGTGTGGCACGTTGTTTTTTGACTTTCTCAAGTCGCTCGCGGGTGCGTTTGACACTCTCAGACAACATGCGTCTGTCGAGTTCGATTTGTGTTTCGCCAGGGCCACCCCGGTGGCCTACCCCGCCGCGCTGACGCTCCAAGTGTGACCAGCGCCTGACCAGCCGTGTGGACAAGTATTGCAGCCGGGCCAACTCAACCTGGAGTTTGCCTTCATGGCTGCGGGCACGCTGGGCAAAAATTTCCAAGATCAGCAAAGTACGGTCATTGACCGCCACACCCAGAAACCGCTCCAAGTTGCGTTGCTGGGCCGGACTCAGGGATTGATCGAACAACACCTCGTTTGCGCCATGCGAAACGACGAGGAGCTTGATTTCCTCAGCTTTTCCTGAACCGACAAAAAGGGCTGGATCAGGCGCTTTGCGTTTGCAAGCCAATCTGTCTGCCACTCTAAACCCAGCTGTTTCAGCCAACAGGCCCAGCTCTTCCAGCTCGTGGTCAAAGTGAGGGGTGCCAAAGTCAACCCCGACCAGGATGACTGAGGGAGTGGTGGCGGCAGTTGCGGTGGTTGAATTCAACGTGTGTGAATGAGTGCATGGGCAACAGGGTCACCCATGCGCTGCCAAATCAATGTGGGGAAGCTGCGTCGGTGTTGACCGCAGTGAACTGAACCGGACGACCGGGAACAATGGTGGATATGGCGTGCTTGTACACCATCTGGGTCACCGTGTTGCGCAGCAACACGACGTACTGGTCAAACGATTCAATTTGACCCTGGAGTTTGATGCCGTTGACCAGGTAAATGGACACCGGCACATGTTCACGCCGGAGCTGGTTCAGAAAAGGATCTTGCAAGAGTTGGCCTTTGTTATTGCTCACGATATGTTCCGTGTTCAAAGAGTTGAGGGAAGGTGAACATACCACAGCTGGCAAGAAAAAATCAGGCTGCGCCTTAATCCTGATCTTTGTAGGGGTTGCTGGCTGTTTTCATTTCAATGCGCAAGGGTGTGCCGACCAAGTCAAAGGCCTTGCGGAAACGGCCTTCCAAATAGCGCTTGTACGAATCGCTGATGTGCTCCAGCGAGTTGCCGTGAATCACGACCACAGGCGGATTCATGCCGCCCTGGTGGGCATAGCGCGGTTTGGGCCGGAACATGCCACTGCGCTGCGGTTGCTGAAACTGCAATGCTTCGAGCAACAGGCGAGTCAGAACTGGGGTGGGCATTTTCCGGTTGGCTGCCTGATGTGCCTGGGCAATGGATTTCCACACGGGTGCCAATCCCTGCCGCTTTTTGGCAGAGATCAGGTGCATGGGTGCAAATTTCATGAACGACAAGCGCAATTCGACAGACCGCTCAACCAATTCGCGTTGGTAGGCATCCACGGCATCCCACTTGTTGATGGCCAGCACCACGGCACGTCCGCTGTCCAGAATGAAGCCGGCAATGTGGGCATCTTGCTCGGTGACACCTTGGGTGGCATCCAGCAACAGCAGCACCACATCGGCACCTTCAATGGCCTGCAAAGTTTTGACCACGGAAAATTTTTCGATGGCTTCAAAAACTTTGCCTTTTTTTCTGATGCCGGCGGTGTCGATCAGCTCGAAGCGATGGCCATCGCGCTCAAAGGGCACAGAAATGGCATCGCGTGTGGTACCCGGCATGTCAAAAGCCACCAGGCGCTCTTCACCCAGCCAAGCGTTGATGAGCGTGCTTTTGCCGACGTTGGGACGACCAGCCACGGCCAGCTTGATGACACCTGAGTCTGCTGGGGACTCATCCTCTTCAGGCAAGGGAGGAAGGAGATCCAGCGCGAGTTCGGTCAATGACCGCACACCTTGGCCGTGTGAGGCGGACACGGGCAATACTTCACCCAGACCCAGCTCAAAAAACTCGGAGAGTTTGACACCGTCCTGCATGCCTTCGGACTTGTTGGCAACCAGCAGGCAAGGTTTGCCCAGGCGACGCAGGTAATTCGCAATGTCATGATCCTGGGCGCTGACACCAGCACGGCCATCCACCACAAACATCACCACGTCAGCTTCGGCCACGGCTTGGCGGGTTTGCTTGGCCATTTCCTTGTAGATGCTGCCATCACCCGCATCGGGCTCGAAACCACCTGTGTCTACCACAATGTATTCACGGGAACCGAGGCGACCATTGCCATAGTGGCGGTCACGGGTCAGGCCCGCGTAGTCGGCCACGATGGCATCCCTGGATTTGGTCAGGCGATTGAAGAGAGTTGACTTGCCCACATTGGGGCGGCCCACGAGGGCAAAAACGGGTTTCAAAGCAGAATGTGTCGCAGTAGTAAAAATCGGAGACAGCCCATCATTGCGGCCGCCAGGCAAAGAGATTGCCATTTTGGGTCAGTGCCAGCAAGGTATCGCCAGCGAGCGCGGGGGCGCTGAGGATGGGGGAGCCGTCGGTGGTCAAGCGGGCCATTGGTGTGCCATCTTCGCGCGACAGCAGGTGAACATAGCCAGAACCGTCAGCCACCGCCACCGAGCGGCCCAATACCAGTGGGGAGCCCAGATTGCGGTTCAGCAAGCCAGCGTAAGTCCAGGCACGTTGGCCGGATGCGCGTTGCCACGCAACCACCCGGCCATCGGATTCTGTACCGAGCAGCAAACTGTCATCGCCATGCAGCCCTTGGCTGCCGTCGGCAGTCTGAGTCCATTTCAAACGCCCACGCTGTGCATCCACACAGCCGACGGCAGCCTGAAATGCGCGTGCGCACACCTCGTCGCCCAATCGGCTGACGGGGCCCACCAAGTCCACCATGCGCTCCACGTCATTGGCTCCACGTGGGGCGGCCAATGGCGTTTCCCAGCGTATGTTGCCGTTATTGGGATTGAACCCCACCATGCGCCCACCCAAGCCCACCACCAAAGTATCGCCCACGGCCAGCAACGCTCC
>CALMMY010000475.1 GCA_937868695.1 uncultured Comamonadaceae bacterium | reverse complement strand
TTCCATGATTTTTCTGAAATTTCGCATAACTGGCATTGTTCTTTGCTCACTTTTTAATATCGTGTTGGTTCGTGGGGCCAGTTGACGAAGAACTGCGGCGGGTCGCCAGCGGCACCCAGGTACTGCGTGGCATCACGGTGGAACCAGAGCTGAACCGTTGGCTCCCCCTCCCCGCTGCCGTCGTAGTTGCGCTGTTTCCGGCACAGGAGGTACTGGTCTGGCTCGTTGGCCTTTTTGGCGTTCTGGCCGTTCACCTTCACGTCATCCTCTTTGCCCTTGTTGCGCCACACCATCAAGACGTTGTCCACCTGGTCAGTGATGGCCCCGCTGCCCTTGTTGTCGTGCTTGTCGGGCACGTCCGTTTCCTTGGCTGGCTTCTTCAGGTGGTGGACAAGGTGGATGTGGACTTGGTAATCACGGGCCACAGCTGTCAGTTCATCCACGAATGACTTCTGCCCGTTGTAGTCGTCCTCGCCACGCACGCACTTGGCCAGGTTGTCCACAACGATGTGCGTTATGCCCAGCTCTTTGGCGCAGTAGCGCACCATGCCGCACACAAGCCCGCTGGTGGCCGTGCCCATCTGGTCGTACAGCCACAGCCGCCCGTCCACCCAGCCAAAGAAATTGGCATACAGCGAGTCGATGGCATCCAGCCCGTTGCCCTGCTGGTACTCTGGCGAGTAGGGGTTGGTGCCACAGAACATCCTGGTCATGCGCTCCAGCGTGGTGACAGGCTTCATCTCGAAGCTGGCAACGCACACCTTCTCGCCCTGCCCGATCAGGCTCAACACCTGCTGTGTCGTGATCAAGCTCTTGCCGTGCCCGTTCTGGCCGCTCCACAGCGTCACCTCACCCTTGCGAAAAGCGAAGTGGCCCACGGTCTTCTCCCAAGGCAGGAAGGCCCGCTTCTCGGTCTGCTTGCTGCGCAGCTTCGCGGCCATGTCGGTGGCCCAAGCACCAGCCGGGAGAACTTTGGTCTTGTTGTCGGTTTCGACCTCGTAGGTGGAGAAGTCGATTTCGTCGGTAAGGAACTCAACCATGCGGCACCTCTTCTTCCTTGCGCCACACTTCGCACCATCCTGAATATCCTGTCTTCCAGTTCTCAGGGCACCCAGCACCAACAACAACAGCGCCAGCACGCTTGCAAGCCTCAAAAAGCTCTACAGCACGCTTTGGGTCTTCACTGACTGCCGACACCTTAAGCCCGACTAAAAACCTCATGTCGGCCCGCTGAATGTTATCTCCGTGGACACAAACAGTCACATGCCTGTCGCCAGTTTCAAACCAGTCTGTTTTGCATTGGAAGTCATTCAGAAAAACAATTTCAGGTCTCTTGCCAATTCGGCGCATGGCTATCAATTTTTCATGTCCACGCATCAGATGGCACCTCCCAAGCGTGGGTCGGTCGCAAATGAAGCGGCTGGCACACCCGGCACCTCGTCCATCCACCGGCCTTGGTTCAACCAGGTGGCGGGGTGTGGGATGAACTGGCCATCCTCCTTGACCCATGCGAGTGAGGTCTTCTGCTCGGCAATGGCTTTGAGCATTTCACGCAGCATTTCGGGTGTCGGCTTGCGCTTTGCAAAAGCTCGCTTTGCTGCGTCCTTGCCAACCTTGACCGGGTAGGCTGTCCAAAATGTGTCAAACAGTGCATCGGCCCCCTTGGGGGTATGGGGGGTTTGTATAGGTTCTTTGTTTAATCGGTTCTTGTTATTAGCGACGGGTTCACCGGCATACGGCTTTTCAGGCGCTGGTTTCCCGTGTTCCGGTTGTTCTTTTTCTGGTTCGTCGTACACGTACCAACGGCTAAAAAATGTGCCGTCTTCTTTGCGTTCTTTGACCAACGCCATGTAACCAAAACCGGACAATTCACGCAGCACACCCTGCATCTGCTCACGGCCAACACCGAATTCAGCCGCAAGCGTTGTGCTGTTTGTTTCCCAGTTGTCAGGCCTACTCAGCAGGCGAACAAGCAACCCAAGCGCACGCATAGAAAGCCGCGCATCTTGTGCTACTGCGTTTGAAACAATGGTGAACCCGCGATCTTTGCGGGGAGATCGAATAATGCTCATCTTCATCCTTAGAAGCGCATCCATGAAAGACCGTGCGGCAGGCGGTGGATGAGTCCGCTTTTCCCCCCGTCGGGGTAGCCGTGGCATGGTGATTTTACAGCAGATCAGTCAAACAGCCCGCCTTGCCGCGCACAAATTCGTCATAGTTCATGACTGCACCCCATACAGCGCCCGAATCTGATCTTGGCGGTCAAGAGGCGGCGTAGCGCCCCAGCGTGTAACAGAACTCGGCAAAATACCTAAGGCGCGTGCAAGCCGTGATTTGTTGCCAGCCAGCTTCACAGCCTGACGCGTGGTCAGCGGCTTGTGTGGTCGCAGCGTAGCTTGCTGCGGTGGTTGTTTTTTCATGTTGCCTTTCAGGTTGTTGGTGCTTGTATTGTATCGCAATAAAAAAGCAAAATAAAAACAAACACAGCGCAAAATGATGTTATGATTCAGCCCATGCCGAAACGCAGTGCTTCACAGCAGCGGCAGGCCGGGGTTAGTCAACCGGGGTAACAAATAGACGAGTCGTGAGACGCAGCTTTGATCCGGGGTCGCCAGTAACCGGGGAGCCACATGGAATGAATCCGAACGGCTAAATGCCCTTCGGTGAGGCGAAGAACAGCCAAGAAAAACAAAGGTTCATGCCCGTTGGAATACGGGCAAAACCAAAGCTCATTCGCTGAGTGCGTTTCGGTTTTCAACAAGGAGCAATTATGAGGTTTCGAGCAATTTTGTCTTTGGATGCAGCCCTGGCTGCGGTGCAATCTGACGGAGCCGCGCTGCGATACGTCAAAGATCAGACAGCGGAAATCGCCCTGGCTGCGGTTTCGCGCAACGGAGACGCGCTGCAATACGTCAAAGATCAGACAGCGGAAATCGCCCTGGCTGCGGTGCA
>CALMMY010000474.1 GCA_937868695.1 uncultured Comamonadaceae bacterium | reverse complement strand
GTGTAAAAATGCTTGGGATGTGCGCACACCCTACAGGCAGTCCCCAGCGTCAGGTGCACGCTTTGTTTGGCGGCTTTGCCCGTGCTGGGCTCCAACCTGGGGGTGGTGGCACTCAGGGACCGCAGCTTTTCTCCGCTGGCCAGCCATGTTGTGAACTGGTTGCAGCAAACCGGATCGGCACCGGCCTGAGCCAGGCCCCAAGCATGGTTACCTTGCCCGCAGCTCCAGAAGCCTGGCGCGGGCCTGGGCCAGGTGACTGCGCAGGGTGTACCAGCGGCCACCGTACTCGTTGGGCAGATCGAGATCGGCCACTTTTTGTTCCAACCCGTCAATTTCTTTCATCAACTGCCTCACCACGATGGGGCGGGTCACCATGGCGGTTTCAATGTCTTTCTCCAGAAATTTAAGCTCGCCGTAGTAGTTCTGGAGAACGGCATTGATGCGCCATTCAAACAGGCCGGGCACCCAGGCCAGCAGAAGCAGCGTGACCAGCAGAATTGGCAGCGCTGCATACAGCAGCAGCTGGGCCAGCTGGGCCCACCAGTAAGTCAGGATCAGCTCCATCCACGGGCGCTGCCCCAGCATGTACGCACGCAACTGCGGCGAAGGCGTGAAATCTGTGCCCCGCAGTGCAGGAAACTCCCCTTGCCGCCGCAAGACACCTGGCGCTTCATGCACCTCCATCGCCACATCCAGCAACGCCCTTTGCAGAGCCGGATGCATGTCCGGCCTGATGACCAGATTCAAGTGGCTGGCCACCAGCGTCAGGTCGCGCGAGGGAATGTCGCCCCGGTACTCGATGGCACCCTGGGGCAGGACAAATGGCCTGAGCCGCGCATCCCGCGCCTGGATGCTGCCCACCCTGTCCAGCCCCACCATGTGGACAGCGCTTTTCTGCATCAGCAGACGAACGGTGTCTTGGGTGGGTTTGTTCACCAGCACCACCACATCCAGCTGGCCATCCAGCAGCAGCCGGGCCAGTTTGGACGGGTCTTCGCGCCTGATCTGAACCCCTTGCAGTGCCGTCTGGTAGTGCCTGAGAAGAATGCCCATCGCCCGGTGGGCCGGGCTGTCACCACTGGGCACACCGATGGTTCCACTGTGCATCTGGCCCAGGTTGTTGAGCCCGGCCTGACGGGAAAAAATCCAGACCGGCTGGCGCTCCACAGCTCCCAGGCTGTAGACGGGGGCATCGCCCGGCGTATTGAGCAAACCGAGTGCAAAACCGGCATCCGCCGCCGGATCGGCATTCCTGGCTGCCACAGCCTGCAACGCGCCCGAATCACCGCTGGTTTTGACCAGCCGCATCTGAATGCCGCGCTGCTCCAGGCGCTGGCGGTACTTCAGCGCGATTTCCACATCCTCCTCGTTCACGGCCAGGCTCAGCCGCGTAGGGGGCAAAGGAGTCCACAGGGTGGCACAGAGCCAGAACAGCAGGCAGGCCGTGGCCAGAATGGGGATGTAGAGCAGCCACCAGCGTTGGCGGAAAACAGCATTCAGTTTCATCGACCCCTCGACTCCTGGATTTTGTTGCGCACAAAGGCAATGTGCTCTTGCAGCATGAACAGCCGCTGGTTGAACTCCTGCGGAGCCCGAAAACCTTTCAGCTCCTCCTCGATGCTGCTCAGCTGCCTGTGGTGCCTGGCAAATTCCAGGCCACCGGGCCGGTTGGGTTGGGCCAGGTCGTTTTCGATGAACTTGAGCTCACCGTACCAGCCATTGATGCGGTTTTCCAGCAGCCAGTGCATGCAGACAAAAATGAGTCGGCTCAAAAAAACCGCCAGCAGCAGCACGGGCAGGCCGATCAGCAGGCAACGGTATATCCAATACGCCAGCCTGGGCTCCAGCACGGTTTCCAGCCAGGGCAAACCGTAGGCCAGTGTGTGCCGGGCTTCGGCTGCACTGGGAAACTCAACCCGCTTCAGATGGGGAAAATCACCCGCTGCATGCATGGGGCCCGCACCTTTGTGCATGTCGGCAGCCATCGCTGCCAGCAGGCGCTTGATGGCCGGGTGCAGGTCTTCACGCACCACCAGATTGGTCATGGCCGTGAGCAAAATGGTGTCTTCGCCGGGAAACCCGGTCTGGGCATTGAGCGTGCCAGCTGGCAGCAGGTAGGGCTCCAGGTAGGGCAGCCGCTCGCTGAGGGCGGCCGTGCGGCGCAACTGCACCAGCCTGATGCCGGGCACCTGCGACATCGCATGCAGCAGCGGCGCATCGAACCCGATGACAAACATGGCCGCATCGACCTTGGCTTGGCGCAAGTCATCGGCAGTTTTGATGCTGACGTGGGGGGCCTCGGCCAGGTTTTGCGGCCCCAGGTGCTCCTGCTCCAGCAAGTCCAGCGTGATCGGGTAACTGCCACTGCCGGGGCGGCCAATGGCCACCGGCTTGCCCCGGAGCTGCTCCAGCGAATTCACATCCGGCAAGCGGGTGAACAGCCAGACCGGCTCCATATCGATCTGGGCAATGGTCTGAATATCCACGGCCCCAGTGGGGGTGGATTGCTTCAACGCAAAGCCCCCCTGCACAAAACCCGCATCGGCAAGCTTGCCTGGGCTGCTCAGGCGCTCCAGGTTCTCGACCGACCCTGCCGACTCCAGCGTCTGGACAGTGACTCCACGCAACGCCAGGGCGGAGGCATAGGCTTCTGCATATTTGCGGTACGCCCCGTCCTTGGGGCCGGAGGTGATGGTGATCTGCTGCGGTGGCAATGGGAAAAAACGGTTGCCCAGCCAGGTAAATACCACCCAGCCCATCAGCACCAGGGGCAGGTTGACGAACAGCATCCGGTAGCGGTAAGTCTGATGCAGCTTCATGGAATTTAGGAGTCGGTGGGCTGGAGCAAATGCATGGCCTGGGAGCGTACAGCCATGCGAAATTGATGTGACAGCCGCCGCATGGCCTGCCTGAGCGCCATGTTTAACAGAAATACAGGCCCACTTTGTCAAGACTGATCAAAAAGCGCACGGATTGCTGCGGCTGACCCAACCGATTCCCACCAATGCGAACGCCACCATCGGCCCTGCTGGTGCTGGCAGGGCCAATGTCACACCCCAGTCAGGCCAGGCGCACGTCTGCCGTGGCCTGCCAGCGGCCCGCCTTGTCCACCCACAGCACGCCCACCTGCCATTGCCGGGCCAGGCGGGCAATGTGTTGTGGGCCGGCCACAAACATCACTTTGGTCAGGGCATCGGCCAGCATGGCACTGGGGGCCAGCACGGTCACGCTGCTGAGTTTGGGCGGCGAGTTGCCCGTGGCGGGGTCGAAGATGTGGTGGTGCCTGTGGTCTGGCGTGAAGGCGCTGCGGTTGTCTGCCGAG
>CALMMY010000473.1 GCA_937868695.1 uncultured Comamonadaceae bacterium | reverse complement strand
CGGCAGCGCGCCAAGCAAAAACCGGCTAACCACCACACACGTCAACCGAGAAGCCGCACCAGCACCAGCACCAGCACCAGCACCAGCACCAGCACCAGCACCGTCACAGCATGCGCGCAATCAGGCTGGCCACGCCGCTCAGAATCAGCGTGGTGGTGATGGGCAGAAAAAACTCCTTGCCAAACAGCCTGAACCGGAAATCCCCCGGCAACTTGCCAAAGCCCAGGCGCTGCACCAGCGGCGTGAACCAGTTGATCAGCATCAGCGCCAGAAACACCACAATCACCCAGCGAATCATGCGATGGCCCTCACAGCGTGTGCGTGCGGTCGCCCACCGCAAAACCCATCGGCACCCAGCCCTGGGCGCAGGCGGGCGGGGCCACTGCCAGCACCTTGAACAACTCGCCCATTTCGTGCTCGTTGATCAGCTTGGCCGCCATGCTGCGGGCAGCCAGACCGGCGGCGTTGTCGGGCTGGGTCTGCAACAGATCGGCCAGCCCGCAGTTGATGAGAAAACGGGCCTGGCTGGTGTAGCCCAGCACATCCAGCCCGGCCTCCTGCGCGGCCAGTGCCACGCCCGTGAAGTTGACGTGGGCAGTGATGTCCTTCTCGCCCACCAGCACCAAGGGGTTGTCGTCCATGCGGTGCAGGTGGTGGCACACCAGCGTGCCCATGCTGCGCTGGGGGTGGTAGTACTCAGCCTCAGGGAAACCGTAGTCGATCAGAAAAGCCGCGCCGCGCTCCAGCCTGTCGGCCAGCGTGCGCATGAAGCCTTCGGCCTGGGGGTGGATTTCGGTCACCACACCGTGATCGCCCTCGATGTCCACCGGCGGGCGCAGGTCGGTTGGGCGGTCGGCCCAGGCAAAGTGGGCCGGAGCCTGGGCAGGCACCACACCGCGCTCCAGCCACTGGCCGTTGACGCGGGCCAGCAGCTTGACGGGCATGGCATCCAGCACCTCGTTGCCCAGCACCACGCCCTGCATGCGCTCGGGCAGGCGGTCGGCCCACTGCACCCGGCTGCCGAACGCCGCCAGCGTGGCCCGCTGGCGCTCGCGCAGCGTGCCCGACAGATCGACGATGGTGTACTTTTCAATGATCTGGGCACCTTGCGCTTGCTCCCATTGCGCAACACGCTCCAATATTTGGAGCGCCAGCGCACCGCTGCCTGCACCGAATTCCCACACCTCGCGCGTGCCGGTGGCTTGCAGCGCCTGCACCACCTGGCGGGCCAGAGTCTGGCCGAACAGCGGCGACAGCTCGGGCGCGGTCACAAAGTCGCTGCCCACGGCGACGGGGGCCGACGGCACAGCACCTGCACGATCCTGCGCCAACGGAGTGGCTGGCATAACTCCCGGCTGGGCCGCGCCTGCCACCGTGGTGCGGCCATCGGGCATGCGGCCGAACGTGGTACGGGGGCTGGTGTAGTAGCCCAGGCCGGGCTCATAGAGGGCGGTGGCCATGAACTGGTCAAAAGGCATCCATCCCCCCTGGGCAGAAAGGGACTGAAGCAGGCGTTGGGCAAGGGTCATCGTTAAACTTCGGGGCTGTTCATTCACACCCGGATTCTCCCCCCAATGGCCCAAGGCCCCGTCCCCATGCCGCCCACGCCCAGCGGGCCTGCCGCCACCAACCCCGCGCCCCGGCGCACCGTGCTGGTGACCGGAGCCGCCCGCCGCCTGGGCCGCGAGATCGCGCTCACCCTGGCCCGCCGGGGCTGGAACGTGGCCATCCACTACCGACACTCCGCCGAAGACGCTATGCAAACAGTATCTGACTGCATAGACCAGTCGAGCGCAAACGGCCATTTTTCATCATCATTTCAGGCATTTGCCGCCGACCTGGCTCAGGAGGCATCGGTGCGTCGGCTGTGGGCCGATGTGCTGGCCCGCTTTGGCCACGTGGACGCGGTGGTCAACAGCGCCTCCACCTTCGAGCACGATGCGGCCACCAGCTTCAGCTATGCCGCGCTGGACAAACACCTGCACGCCAACACCGCCGCCGCCATCGTGCTGGCCCAGTGCCTGCACGCCCACCGGCTGGCCGC
>CALMMY010000472.1 GCA_937868695.1 uncultured Comamonadaceae bacterium | reverse complement strand
CCGCGCCTGTCCCGCGCCACCGCCAGGGGCGTGACCGTGCCCGATGTGGCCGCTGAAACGGTGGCCCCGTCTGACCCGCGCACCCTGCTGCGCCGGGGTGCGGGCGAGGGCTTTGCCGAGGTGGACTTTGCGGGCAGCGATGGCCGCAGCTACCGCGCCCGCTGGTCGGTGCGCCGCTCGCGTGCGCGCCCCGACGGGCGGCTGCAAGCCAGCGACATCAGCCTGCACAGCCTGCCCGACCTGGTGCCCCTGCACGACCACACCAAGACCGACACGCTGCGCCGCATCGAAACCTGCATCGGGCTGAACTTTGACCAGTTCACCCGCGCCGTGCTGCTGGCGCAGAACGACTTTGCCACCTTCCTCAAGGCCAGCGACGACGAGCGTGCCGAGCTGTTGCAAACCCTGACCGGCACCGACACCTTCAGCACCCTGTCGCAGCGGGCCTTCCAGCGCATGAAAACCGAGCGCGAGGCGCTGGATCGCCTGCAGGCCCGGCTGGATGCCCTCAGCCCCCTGTCGCCCGAGGCCCGCGCCGCGCACCATGCCCAGCAGGATGCGCAGACTGCCGTGCTGAACAACCTGGCTAGCGAGGAAGACAGCCTGCAAGCCCACCTGCGCTGGCACACCCGCCACCAGCAGCTGCATGCCCAGGTGCAGGCCGCCGAGCACGCCTGGCACACCCGCGTGCAGGCAGAAGAAGCCGCCCGGTCCCGCCACCGGCACCTGGCCCTGCTGCAAGCCGTGCAGCCCGCCCGCCCGCTGTGGACACAGGCCCAGCGCCTGGCTGCCGAAGTGGCCACGGCTCAGGGCCTGTGGCAGCAGGCCAGCACCGCCAGCCAGACCGCCCAGGCCCGCGAAACCAGCGCCGCCATCGCCCTGCAAGCTGCCGACACCGCCCGCCAGTTGGCCGACCAGCAGCTCAGCGCCGCCCAGCCCGCCTTGGCCCATGCCCGCGAGCTGGACACCCGCCTGGCCATGCTCAGCCCCCAGCTGCAAGACAGCGCCCAGGCCCAGGCCAGCGCCGCCCAGGCCGGGCAGGCTGCCGACCATGCCCTGGCCACCGCCCGCCAGCAGCAGACCGATACCGGCACCCAGCTGGCGCAGTGCCAGCAATGGCTGGATCAGCACACCCAGTGGGCCACGCTGGCCCAGGGCTGGCCGCGCTGGGAGGCCCTGCTGCAACAGGCCAGCGGCCTGCACAGTCAGATCACCGACCTGCAAGCCCGCCACACCGCCGCCCAGGCCCAGCTGCCCGCGCTGCAAGCCGCCGAAACCCAGACCCGCCAGGCCAGCGCCGCAGCCCGCCAGCAGCACAGCCAGCTGACCACCACCCTGGCCGCCCTCAGCGCCGCCTGCGCCGCCACCGATGCCGCCGCCCTGGCACGCGAGCAGCGCACCCAGGCCCAGCGCCTGGGCCACCTGCAAACCGCCCGGCGGCTGCACAGCGACATCACCCACACCCGCCAGCGCCTGCAAGACCAGCAGGCACAGCTGGCCACCGCCCAGGCCCGCCATGCCCAGGCCCTGGCCGACCTGCACACCAGTGCCCAGGCCCTGCCACTGTTGCAAGCCGAGCTGAACGCCGCCCGCGAATCGCTGCAACAGGCCCGGCTGGCCGCCAGCCCCACCGCCGAGCAATGGCGTGCCCAGCTGCAAGACCAGCAGCCTTGCCCCGTGTGCGGAGCCACCGACCACCCCTACGCCCGCACCCACCCCGCCGCCCAGGCCCTGGCCCAGGTGTGGCAGCGCCTGGAAGAACTGGTGCAGTCCAGGCAGACCGCCCATGATGCAGAAAAATCAAAAAACATAGCTGCCAGCGCAATGGTAGAAAGCGCAGCAGACCAGATTTCTGCATTGCAACCGGACATGGCCCGGTTGCAACAGCAATTGGCCCGGTGGCAGGCCGACTGGCAGGCCCATGCCCTCTGTGCCGAGCTGGCAGCCGTGTGGTCTGCCAACTCGGCCACCGATCCTGCTGCCAATCCGGCTACAGAGCTGGAGGTCCGGCATGCCGCAGCGCCCGATGCCAACTTGACCCACTGGCTGACCCAGGCCGAGGCCGACACCCTGGCCGCCCAGCAGCGCCTGGATCAACAGGCCGAAGCCCACCGCCAGCAGCAGGCCCTGCGCGACCAGGCCCAGACCCGGCTCAACACCGCCCAGGCCCACATCACCCGCTGCCAGCAGGCCGAAAGCGCCGCCGAACAGGCCCACACCCTGGCCGCCGAGCGCCTGGCCCAGACCAGCGCCCAGCTGGCCCAGACCCAACCCCAGCTGCAAGACCTGCTCGGTCAGCTCGATGCCGCGCTGGCCCCCGTCCTGCCAGCCGCAACACCTCCAGCACACGACAGGCCTGGCTTTGTTCAAGGCAACGCGCCCGGCACAGCGGCTGACGGCTGGCAGGCTATATGGGCCGCCAACCCCGCCGCCTTCGCCACCCGCATGCACACCCGTGCCCGCGACTGGCAGGCCCGCCACACCGAGGCCGCCGATCTGGCCCAGCGCCTGCACACCCTGGCCACCCAGCTGACCGGCTTGCAGCAGCAAGCCACCCAGGCGCAGGCCCTGCTGGATGAACACACCCAGACCCACGCTCGCCAGCAGCAGCAATGGCAGCAGCTCAGCGCCCAGCGCCAGGCCCTGCTCAACGGACAGCCCGCCAATGCGGTCGAGGCCAAGCTCACCCGCCAGCAGCAGCAAGCCCACAGCCACTGGCAACAGGCCAGCGAACAGCACCGCCAAGCCGAACTGGCTCTGGCCAGCGCCGCCGCCAGCCAGCAGCACGCCCGCCAGCAGCTCGATGCCCTTGAAACCCAGGCCGAAGATGCCCGCCTGTCCCTCGACGACTGGCTGGTCAGCTTCAACGAACAGCACAGCAGCGACCCGTCTGGCCAAGACCTGTCCAGCCAGAGCCACCCCGGCCAGGATCAGCCCGGCCAGAACCCGTCCGGCCCCGCGCCGGACAGTGCAGCCCCCCCGCCGCTCGATCACCATAGTCTGGCCAAGCTGCTGGCCACCACACCCGAGTGGATGGCCGCCGAACACGCCGCCCTGCACCAGCTGGTGGCCGACACCGCCCAGGCCCACACCGTGCTGGCCACCCACCGCGACAACCTGCAAGCCCACGCCACCGACCCAGGCCGCCCCGCCGACCACCTCACCCCCGAGGCCCTGCAAGCCGAACTGCACAGCCTGGCCCAGCGCAAAACCGCCGCCAACGGCCTGCTGGCAGCCGCCAGTCTGGCCTTGGCCCAGGACGACCAGCGCCAGAGCGATGCCCGCCAGCTGCAAGCCGCCCACGCCAGCCAGGTAGCCACAGAGCGGGTGTGGGCGCAGCTGGGCGAACTCATCGGCTCGGCAGACGGCAAGAAATTCAGAAACTTTGCCCAGCAGCTCACGCTGGACATCCTGCTGGGCTACGCCAACCTGCACCTGAAAGACCTGGCCCGCCGCTACCGGCTGGAGCGCATCCGCGACAGCCTGGGCCTGCTGGTGATCGATCAGGACATGGGCGACGAAGTGCGCTCCGTCCACTCGCTGTCGGGCGGCGAATCGTTCCTGGTGTCGCTGGCCCTGGCGCTGGGGCTGGCCTCGCTGTCATCGCACCGGGTGCGGGTGGAGTCGCTGTTCATCGACGAAGGTTTTGGCAGCCTCGATGCCGAAGCCCTGCAAGTGGCGATGGACGCGCTCGACAAACTCCAGTCCCTGGGCCGCAAAGTGGGCGTGATCTCGCACGTTCAGGACATGACCGAACGCATCGCCACCCGCGTGCAAGTGCGCCGCATGGCCGGTGGGCTGAGCCGGGTGGTGGTGGAGTGAGGGGGAGGGAAAATACCGCCATGTCTACCAGCCAGAACACCATTGACTACCTGCTTGACCTGCTGCTGACCAGCGGGGCACCCGTCTCGGCCAGAAAAATGTTCGGGGAGTATTGCCTGTACTGCGATGGCAAACCGGTGGCGCTGGTGTGTGATGACCAGCTGTTTCTCAAGCCCACGGCGGCGGGCAGGGCGCTGCTGGCCGCCGTGGGGGATGTGGTGGAGGCTCCACCCTACCCAGGGGCCAGGCCGCACTTTCTGGTGTCAGCCGATCTGTGGGAGAACCACGCCTGGCTGGGGTCACTGATCCGCGCCACCGACCAGGCACTGCCCGCACCCAAGCCAAAGGCCAAACCGAAGGCACGGCCAGCGCCAGCGGACGGGGCAGGTGCAAAGAAGTGATTGCATTCGATCAAAATCAATCATAGATGTGCTGAAAATTGCCGTTCAGATAACATCTATGCATGCCAAAACAAAATACCAGCCCCGCTGATTACCCCCAGGCTGTCTTGCGGCAGATTGAGCTGCTGGCGCAGAACATTGCCATTGCCCGCAAGCGGCGCGGTGAAACGCAGGCGCAGTGGGCCAGCAAGCTGGGGGTGTCTGTGCCCACCGTGGCCCGCATCGAGCGCGGTGATCCGTCGGTGGCCGTGGCTTCGTATGTGATGTGCATGTGGCTGATCAACCAGGCCGAGGGTCTGGCCGATCTGGTTGCTCCGCTCAACGATCACGCGGCACTGGAGCGCGAGGTGAGCAAGGTGCGCTCCAGGCAGCAGAAGCTCAAGCCGGTCGCAGCCGTGCCTGCCCTGGCAGATCAAGTGGCCGCAGTCCGCCAACCCCTGCCCGCATCCAGATTCCAGTCCACAGCCAAAGCGGCCAATGCCAACGCAGCTGGCTTGGCGGCATTGCTGAATCCGGTGGGCATGTCGGCAATGGCAGGCGTGCCAGAAGCCAAAGAAGAGGCTGCCCGATGACTGGCGCAGACGGCCTCACACCGCACACCTATGTGCCGCAAGACCAGTTGTATGTGTGGGCGCTGGTCAACCCCGCACAGCCGGTGCTGGTGGGGGAATTGCGGCTGTCGCAGCTGGTGGCGGACTGCGCCACCTTTGCCTACAACGCCAACTGGTGGCACTTTGCACTCAGCGAAGATTTGCCTCTGTTGCCTGGCCAGACATTCACGGCAGCCGAAAGAGGCAGTGCCCCCGGTGCCATTGACGATGCCCGCCCCGACCGCTGGGGTGAACGCATCATTCGCCACATTGACCGCCCGGCCCGCCTGTCGATTCTGGAGATGCTGCTGTTTGCGGGTGACGACCGGTTTGGTGCGCTGGGTGTGTCGGTGTCGGGGCAGCGGTACATCCCTCGCCGTCTCGGGCCGTATCCCCGGCTGGGTGACCTGGGCCTGTTGAGTGCTGCCATCGAAGATGTGCAGGCCCAGGTGCCCATTTCGGCGGATATTCAGCGCCTCCTCCAGCCCGGTGTGACGCTGGGCGGGGCGCGGCCCAAGGCGCTGCTGCAAACCGATGCCGGGCCATGCGTCATCAAGTTCAGCGAGCTGGGCGATAGCGTGGACACGCCGCTGGTCGAGCACGCCACCATGACGCTGGCTGCCCTGGCGTGCATCAACGTGGCCACCACGGGTGTGCTGCCCCTTCTACCGCGCCACGGCATGGCCCGGCATGCGCTGACCATTGAGCGGTTTGACCGCATGGGTGGTTTTCGGCTGCATTGCCTGTCGGCCAGAACTGCTTTGCGTGCCGCGCAGTTGCCCGAGAGCTACGCTGCCTTGGCCTCTGTGTTGCTGCGCCTGGGTCACCCAGACCACCAGCGTGCCATGCGCGAAGAACTGTTCAAGCGCATGGTGTTCAACATCCTGATAGACAACACCGACGACCACGAACGCAACCACAGCCTGGTGCTGGGGCTGGATGGCTATTACGCACTGTCCCCGGCTTACGACGTGGTGCCCACCTTGCTCAACCTGGGCTATCAGGCGCTGTCAGTGGGTACAGCGGGGGCAGAGTCCAGTCTGGAAAACGCCCTGACACAGCTGAACGACTTTGGCATCAAAAGAGTACGCGCCTTGGAGCTGATCCGGCAGGTGGCGCGAGTGGTCGATGGGTGGCAGGCCCATTTCACCCGGCAAGGTGTGTGCCCAGCCGACATGGAGGTGCTGCGTGCCAGCATCGACCGTCCTGCCCTGAAGCAGCAGAGGCAAGCCCATTGCTGACCGCGCCGGATTGCGGTTGTGCAATGTTTCTCAAGCCAATCTGGTTCCGGCTTCTGGCAAGCTCGCCCCCATGACATGGTTGACTGACACCGTTTCCCAGGCGCTGCCTGTGTTTGTGCAAGGGCTGGCCCTCAGCCTGGGGCTGATTGTGGCCATCGGGGCGCAGAACGCCTTTGTGCTGCGTCAGGGTCTGCGCCGCGAGCATGTGGGCAGTGTGGTGCTGTTCTGTGCCGTGGCCGATGCGGTGCTGATCAGTGCGGGTGTGCTGGGCATGGCCCAGGCGCTGGGCGAGCGTCCCGGCCTGGCCCGTGCGCTGGCGCTGGCCGGGGCGGTGTTTCTGGCCATGTACGGCTGGCAGGCGCTGCGCCGGGCCCGCCAGCCGCACCAGTTGCGGGCGGCGGATGGCGGTGTGGGGCTCAGTCGGGGTGCGGCCCTGGCCCAGGCAGCGGCGTTCACGTTGCTCAATCCCCATGTGTACCTGGACACGGTGCTGCTGGTGGGCAGCATCGGTGCGCAGCAGCCTGCGGGCTTGCGCGGCTGGTTTATGGCCGGGGCCAGCACGGCCAGCCTGGCCTGGTTCGCCGCGCTGGGCTTTGGCGCACGCTGGCTGGCCCCGTGGTTTGCCCGGCCCAGAGCCTGGCAGGTGCTGGACGCGCTGATCGGCCTGACCATGTGGGTGCTGGCCGCGCTGCTGGTGCGCCATGCGCTGTGACACACCCGCTGTAGCAGGCCTTTTCTGCGGCGATTGCAACGGCAATTCACAGGGGCCACAGGGGGGCATCACAAGGCGTTTAAGCTGGAAGCCAACTTTCTCAGTCGATCCCATCTGATTTCATTGCCATGATCAAAAACATTTTCCTGATCGCCGTTGGTCTGGTTGCGCTGGTCGTCATTGCCGGGCAGGCTGGCCTGCTCGGTGGCCAGCGTCCCGAGCTGGGCGTGGTGGATGGTCGGCTCCAGCCACCTTCGCCCACGCCCAACAGCGTTTCCAGCCAGACCCACCTGCACCCCGGCCACCCGCAGGCGGCCTATGCCGCTGTCGAACCCTTGCCGCTGAAAGCGGCTGGCGCTGCCGAATCGCTGCGTGTGCTGGTCGGCGTGCTCCAGGCCATGCCCGGCGTGACCGTGGTCGAGCAGAAGGACAACTATCTGCGTGCGCAGGCGCAGACCCGCTGGCTGAAGTTCATTGACGACCTGGAGTTCTGGATCGACCCGCAACAGGCCCGCATCGAGGTGCGCAGCGCCAGTCGCCTGGGCCGCAAGGATTTCGGTGTCAACCGAGCACGTCTGGAAGCCATTCGCGCCGCCTATCTGGCCGCCAACTGAGCGGCTGGTCAGCCCTGCTGGCGTTTCGCCGAAAATCCCCCCATGAACTCCATTTCCTCCACCCCCACCCCCGACGCTGTTTCCACCCCCGCTGCTGCTGACCAGGCCGCAGCCGACACCCGGCCCGCCTTGCCCGACCGCCTGTCCATCGACCCGCGCAGCCCGCACCATGTGCGTGCCGTGTTCGAGCACGATGTGGGCATCGTTTTCAACGGCAAAGAGCGTTTCGATGTGTCCGAGTACTGCATCAGCGAACGCTGGATCAAGGTGCCCGCAGGCAAGACGCTGGATCGCAAAGGCAACCCGCTGCTGATCGTGCTCAAGGGCGCGGTGGAAGTTTTCTACAAGTGAGTGCCGGGTTTGCGGGGTGCGGGCCGGGCGTGTGCAGGCCTGCATGCACAATCCGGCGATGAAAGCACCCCCCAGACTCCAATCCCTGGTCGAAGAAGGCCTGATCGACACCGTGGTGCGCCAGCTCATGAGCGGCAAAGAGGCCATGGTGTACGTGGTGCGCTGCGGAGACGACACCCGCTGCGCCAAAATTTACAAAGAGTCCACCCAGCGCAGTTTTCGCCAGGCGGTGGACTACACCGAAAACCGCAAAGTCAAAAACTCGCGCACCGCCCGCGCCATTGGCCGGGGCAGCAAGTTTGGCCGCCAGGAGCAGGAGGCCGCGTGGCAGAGCGCCGAAGTCGATGCGCTGTACCGCCTGGCCGCTGCCGGTGTGCGCGTGCCCCAGCCGTACAACTTCCACGATGGCGTGCTGCTGATGGAGCTGGTGACCGATGCCCACGGCGATGCCGCCCCGCGCCTGAACGACCTCAGCTTCACCCCCGAAGCCGCCCGCACCCACCATGCCACGCTGATCGCCGAGGTGGTGCGCATGCTGTGCGCGGGCGTGGTGCATGGCGACCTGTCCGAGTTCAACATCCTGCTGGCGCACACGCCGGGCGACGGGCTGGCCCCGGACGGCGGTGGCGGCCACGATGTGCCCGTCATCATCGACCTGCCGCAGGCCGTGGACGCGGCGGGCAACAACCATGCCCAGCGCATGCTGCTGCGCGACGTGGCCAACCTGCGGGATTTTTTCGGGCAATTTGCCCCTGATTTGCTGGCCACCGCCTACGGCCCCGAAATCTGGGCGTTGTACCAGGCGGGTTTGCTGACCAACGACACGCCGCTCACAGGTCGCCACGCCCACAGCACCCAGGCCGTGGACATGGGCAGCGTGCTGCGCGAAATTGACGATGCACGGGCCGAGAACACCGCCCGCCTGCTGCGAAAGGCTAATCCATGATTGTTCGCCCCCATCTGCACTGGTTTCGCCTGTTGTTTGTCTGGCGGGGGTCGGTGCTGCCGCACCTCATGTCCCGTCTGGGCCTGGTGCTGATGGTGTCGGTGGTACCTGTTCACCCTCCCGCTATCCCGATAGGTCAGGCGCAAGCAGCGGGATGAA
>CALMMY010000471.1 GCA_937868695.1 uncultured Comamonadaceae bacterium | reverse complement strand
GCCAGCGGCATCAAGGATTTCGGCAAGCTGCTGGCCATGGGTGCCGCCGCTGCGCCCATGCGCCGCAACGTGACCATCGACGAAGTGGGCAACGTGGCCGCTTTCCTGCTGAGCGACCTGGCTTCGGGCATCACCGCCGAAATCACCTATGTCGATGGCGGCTTCAACGCCACCGCTGGGGTCAGCAAGGACAGTGCTGGCGTTTGATTTCAAGGGCCAATCACATGCATTCCCGCCTGTTGTTGGCCCCTTTTTTCGTACTTCTGACCCTCGGTGCCAGCCATCTTGGAGCGGGTTTTGCACAAAGTCTGCCTGGCCAGCCACCCGTCGCTGGTTTGGCAGTCACAGCCCAGGGCGGCAAACCGGCCCTCATGCTGGCCAATGTGTATTCACCGAGCACACATTTGCCCGACCATTGGGTGAGCGAGAAATACGACGGCGTGCGCGGCTTCTGGGATGGCCAACGGCTGCTGACGCGCGGAGGTGAAGTCATTCACGCACCCGACTGGTTCACCGAGGGCTGGCCTGATCAGCCCCTGGATGGCGAGTTGTGGGCGGGTCGGGGCCGATTTGCCCACGCTGTTTCCACCGTGCGCCAGCAGGTGCCCGATGATTCCGCCTGGAAAACGATGCGCTTCATGGTGTTCGACCTGCCCGGCCACAGTGGCCTGTTCACCGAACGCATCCGTGCCTACCAGCAACTGGTGGCCAGCATGCAGAAACCCTGGGTGGTGGCCGTGCCGCAATGGCGTGTGGCCACCCATGCCGAGTTGCAAGCCCAGCTCGAAAAAACCGTGAAGGCCGGTGGCGAGGGCCTGATGCTGCACCGTGCCGATGCCCCCTACCGAGGCCAACGTTCTGACGATCTGCTCAAGGTCAAACTGCACGACGATGCCGAAGCCCGCGTCGTGGCCCATGTACCCGGCCAAGGCAAACACGCCGGACGGCTGGGCGCTTTACTGGTCGAAACCCCGCAGGGTCAGCGCTTCAGGCTGGGCACGGGCTTCACCGATGCGCAACGCGACCAGCCTCCACCCGTGGGTGAAACCGTCACCTACCGCTACCGGGGGTTGAACGAAAGCGGTGTACCCCGATTCGCCAGCTTTGTGCGGGTGCGGGCCGACTGAGCGGCCCACAACGCGGGCACAGCCCCCGCGCATCAGCCCTTTTTCACACAATCGGCAAAGTAGGCCTTCTTGCCGTCAGCGCCCACCACCTCGACCAAGCCGTGGATATCGGTCTCGAAGCCGGGACACAGGGCATTGAACTCGCGTGAGAACTTGAGGTAGTCCACAATTTTCTTGTTGAACACTTCGCCGGGAATCAGCAGCGGAATACCGGGTGGATAGGGCGTGACCAGGCTGGTGGTGATGCGGCCTTCCAGCTCGTCAATGGCCACCCGCTCGGTCGTGCGTTGCGCGATGTGGGCAAACGCATCGCTGGGTTTCATGGCCGGGGTCAGGTCGCTCAGGTACATCTCTGTGGTCAGGCGGGCAATGTCGTACTTGGCGTACAGCGCATGCACATGCTGGCACAGGTCACGCAGGCCCATCTGCTCGTAGCGCGGATGCTTCTGGCAGAACTCGGGCAAGATGCGCCACATGGGCTGGTTCTTGGCGTAGTCGTCCTTGAACTGCTGCAACGCGGTCAGCAACGTGTTCCAGCGGCCTTTGGTGATGCCGATGGTGAACATGATGAAAAAGCTGTACAGCCCGGTTTTTTCCACCACCACACCGTGTTCGGCCAAAAACTTGGTCACGATGCTGGCCGGAATGCCGCTGTCGGCAAAGCTGCCATCCATGTCCAGACCAGGCGTGACGATGGTGGCCTTGATGGGATCCAGCATGTTGAAGCCGGGAGCCATTTCACCGAAGCCGTGCCAGGTGTTGGCAGCCGCCGCTTCTTCGCTCAGGCCCTCTGTGCGCTTCAGAATCCAGTCGCTGGCCTGGCCCATGCCTTCTTCGGCCAGCTCTTGCGGACCCCAGACCTTGAACCACCATTCGTCGTCGCCAAACTCTTCGTCAATCTTGCGCATGGCGCGGCGGAAGTCCAGCGCCTCCAGAATGCTTTCCTCCACCAAGGCGCGGCCACCGGGTGGCTCCATCATGGCGGCAGCCACGTCGCAGCTGGCGATGATGGCGTACTGCGGGCTGGTGCTGGTGTGCATCAGGTACGCCTCGTTGAACAGGTGGCGATCCAGCTTGGTGCTCTGCGAATCCTGCACCAGCACATGGCTGGCCTGGCTGATGCCCGCCAGCAGCTTGTGGATGGACTGGGTAGCGTACACCACGGAGTTTTTTGGCCGCGCACGCTTTTTCCCCATCGCATGGTAGCTACCATAAAAGGAGTGGAATGCCGCGTGGGGTAACCAGGCTTCGTCAAAGTGCAGGTTGTCCACGTAACCATCCAGAATGTCCTTGATGGTTTCGGTGTTGTAGAGCACGCCGTCGTAGGTGCTCTGGGTCAGCGTCAGGATGCGCGGCTGCACCGTGTCGGCATCCACCCCGGCCAGCAGTGGGTTGGCGCGGATCTTGGCCTTGATGGCATCGATCTCGAATTCGCTCTGCGGAATCGGGCCGATGATGCCGTAGTGGTTGCGCGTGGGTTTGAGAAACACCGGCACCGCCCCGGTCATGATGATGCTGTGCAGGATGGACTTGTGGCAGTTGCGGTCCACCACCACCACGTCGCCAGGGGCCACGGTGTGGTGCCACACCATCTTGTTGCTGGTGCTGGTGCCGTTGGTCACAAAGAAGCAGTGGTCGGCATTGAAAATGCGCGCCGCATTGCGCTCCGATGCGCCAATGGCCCCGTTGTGGTCCAGCAGCTGGCCCAGCTCTTCCACCGCGTTGCACACGTCGGCGCGCAGCATGTTCTCGCCGAAGAACTGGTGGAACATCTGGCCCACCG
>CALMMY010000470.1 GCA_937868695.1 uncultured Comamonadaceae bacterium | reverse complement strand
CACCCTCCCCAGCACGCCACGTCAGCACGGCGCGGCTCGCCACCACACAAGCCAGGCGAGAAACAGCACACCAACCACCACACACGCCAGGCAATAAACAACACAGCACGGCGCAACAGCCCGCCACCACCAAAGCCAGGCAAGAAACAGCTCACCAACCACCACACACGCCAGCCAACAACGCACAGCACAAACAGCCCCCGTTTTCCTACAATGACCGCCATGAAACTCCTCGTATTTGCGGGCAGCACCCGCGCCGCCTCCTTCAACCGCCAACTGGCCCGCGTGGCAGCCAGCATGGGGGAATTCCGTGGGGCCGATGTCACCCTGCTGGAACTCAGCAGCCTGAACATCCCCCTCTACAACGCCGACCTGGAAGCCCAAGGCACCCCTCCCGATGTCATCCGGCTCAAAGAGCTGATGTTCGCCCACGAGGGCTGGATCATCTGCTCGCCCGAATACAACGGCAGCATGACGGCCCTGCTCAAAAACACGCTGGACTGGGCATCCAGCCCCGTCAAGGGCCATCCCGAATGGGGCGACAGCGGCATCAAACCGTTTGCAGGCAAGGTGGTTGGCCTGCTGTCGGCCTCGCCCGGAGCACTGGGTGGACTGCGCAGCCTGGGCCAGCTGGCCCCCATCCTGCGCAACCTGCAATGCTGGGTAGCCCCGCGCCAGTTTGCGCTGTCACACGCAGGCAAGGCCTTCACACCGTTTGGCACACTGGTGCATGAAGCCAGCCACGAGGCGGTGCAGGGCGTGGTCGATCAGGTGATGCTGGCCGCTGGCCGACTCCACCCCGGCACCTGATGGCCACCAAACCACCCGCTGCCCCGGCCAGCACCGCACCGTGTACCCAGCCAGAAGCCGCCTCGGCCTGGCCGCAGATACTGATGCTCTACCCGGCCCTGTGCGGGGCCTTGCCCGCCAACGCGCAGCCGGCAACCGACAGCGTACCGCCCCCACCCGCCCTGCCGGTGATGCAGGTTCCAGAAGGCACCACCCTGTTCCGCGAGCATGAAGCCTGCCAGGGTTTTCCGCTGGTGCTTGATGGCGAGGTGCGTGTTTCGCGCAGCGCCAGCAATGGCCGCGAGCTGGAGCTGTACCGCGTGCTGCCGGGCGAGATGTGCCTGGTGTCATCGGCCTGCCTGTTTGCGGGCCAGGTGTTCACCGCACGCGGCATCACCACCCGCCCCACCCGGCTGAGCATGCTGCCCCCCGCCCTCTTCCGCGCGGCCCTGGCCAGCGAGCCCTTCCGCGATTTTGTGATGGGCCTGTTTGCCGCCCGCATGGCCGACCTCACTGCCCTGATCGAAGCCGTCGCCTTCCAGAAGCTGGACAGCCGCCTGGCCGCCACCCTGCTGGGCCACGGCAGCCAGCTGCGGGCCACCCACCAGGCCCTGGCCGACGAGCTGGGCACCGTGCGCGAAATCGTCACCCGGCTGCTGCACAGGTTTGAACGCTCGGGCTGGGTGGAGCTGTCACGCGAGTGCATCACCATCCGCGACAGCGTGGCCCTGCGCCAGCTGGCCGCACAGGGCTCGCGCCCCTGACGCGCATTCCTCACCGCACCTCCCCACTGCCAGCACCTGCGTGACTGCGGTCACAGACTTTCAGGCCGATGAAGCGCCCAATGTGCCCATCTCAACTCCACTTGCCTGAAGGAAATTCACCATGACCAAAAACGTTGGCGGCATCGACAAAATCATTCGCATCGTTCTGGGCCTGGCACTCATAGCTGCCACGCTGATGGGCGCACTGCCCGTGTGGGGCTGGATCGGCATCGTGCCCCTGGCCACCGGGCTGATGGGCTGGTGCCCACCCTACGCCATTCTGGGCTTCAGCACCTGCAAGACCAAGAACTGATCAGAGAAACTGATCACGCATCCCCACCGGCCACAGGTGGGGGAACAACGGGCGCAGCCACGCACACGCGGTTGCGCCCGTTGCGTTTGGCGCTGTACAAAGCCTCATCGGCCCTGGCCACCAGGGTATCGGGCACATCACCCGGCTGCACATGGGCCACACCGGCACTCAGGGTCAGCATGCGGTAGGTCGGAAACGGGTGGGCCCGTGCTTTTTGCAGCAAACGCTCGGCCAGCATTTCTGCCTGCCCCAACGGGGTTTCGTGGCAGATCACCACAAACTCCTCGCCACCCCAGCGGCACACCGTGTCCACATTGCGGGTGGTGAGGGTCAGCAAGTGCCCCACCTCGGCCAGCACCTTGTCGCCCATCAGGTGACCGAAGTCATCGTTGATGGCCTTGAAATGGTCAATGTCCAGCATGATGACCGACAGGGGCCGCCCGTAGCGCAAGGCCCGTTCCACATCGCACGCAAACGAGTTGCCCAGGCCGTTGCGGTTGAGCAGGCCAGTCAGGGGATCGGTTTCGGCCATCGCCTTGAGCTGGCGGTTGACAGCCTGCAGCCTGCGCACCCACCAGGCATTCGACACCACCACCACCAGCAGCAAGGCCCCGATGGACAGGGCCAGCGTGTAGTCGGTTTTGACCGCCGTGACCACATTCATCTGCACATGCCTGTCCACCACCTGGCGGCGGTCTTGCTCGGTCAGCGTGGCCACGCCTTTGTCCAGGATGTCGCGCAGCGTGGTTTCAGAGCGCACCACGCCCAGGCTCAGGCGGTTTTCGTAGCCGGGAATCTGGCCGGAAATTTTCAGGTTGAACCAGCCGTTGTCCTTGATGGTGTGGGCCGCCACGATGAGCGAGCGCAGCGTCATGTCGGCCTTGCGCTCCGACACCCAGCCCAGAGACTCGTTTTCGGACGTGGTGTCCAGCACCTTCAGGTTGGGAAAGTCCCGCGCCACCCGCTCCGACATGGCGGTGGCCTTGGGCAAGGCAATGGTTTTTCCGCTGAGCCGGGACACATCGGCAATGAAGGGGTGCTCTTCGCGGGTGATGAGCACATTGGGGTCAATCAGCAGCGGCTCGGTGAAGATGAGCCAGCGGTCGCGGTCGGGCGTGCGGTTCAAAAAACTCATGGCCAGGCACTTGCCCGCCTGGGAGGCGGCCACGCTTT
>CALMMY010000469.1 GCA_937868695.1 uncultured Comamonadaceae bacterium | reverse complement strand
TTCACGCTGGTGCCGCTGAACATGCACTGGAAAAATGGCAAGGTGAAATGCGAAATAGGCTTGGCCAAGGGCAAAGCCGAACACGACAAGCGCGATACCGTGAAAGAGCGGGAAGGCAAGCGTGAGGTGGAAAGAGCCATGAAAATCCACCGGAGCTGACAACGCCACCGGGGTTTCGCTTCATCAGCTCAGATGTGCCAGCGGATGGGCGGATGCAGGCCAGGGGCTGATGAAAAAAGGCTCCACCATGCTGGAGTCCACCTCTTCAATGGCAGCTGGCTGCCAGCGTGGTGTGTGATCTTTGTCCACTGCGAGGGCGCGTATGCCCTCTACGGTCTCGCTGCCTGCACCAGAGCGCCCCAAATGACGGGGGTGAAAGCAATGGCGCACCATGTCACGCTCCATTCGCAAATCATCAGCCAGGCTCATGCGGCGGGCACGGCGAATCTGCTCCAGCACCACATGCAGCATCAACGGTGAGCGTTGGCGCAACACGGCCGCAGTGCGCTGGGCAAACTCCGAAGTATCCAGCTCCAGGGCCTTGACCATGCTGGGAACATCGCCAAGCGAAAACACCGCATCAATCTGGTTTCTGGCACTTTTGTGTGCGGCCTGGGTGGTGGTGAATTTGGTGGTGACCATGTGTTCGACCGCATTGCCGGTTTCAAAGGGCGTGGATTGCAGATCGGCCCACAGCGCATTCAGTCGTCCGGCATCCATGCAGCCATCTGCCAGGCCGAAAGCCACGGCATCCCCGGCTTCGATTGCTTGCCCGGTCAGGGCGAGCCACTCCCCCACCCGACCCGGACAACGGCTGAGGAAAAAGCCGCCACCCACATCCGGAAACAGGCCAATCCCGGTTTCGGGCATGGCCATGCGGGTACGCTGGGTGACCACCCTCAAACTTGCACCTTGGCTGATGCCCATTCCACCGCCCATCACGATGCCATCCATGAAAGCGATATACGGCTTGGGGTAGGTGTGAATCAGGTGGTTGAGTGCGTATTCTTCGGTGAAAAAGTCCTCCAGCCTCGGATCACCTGCCAGTGCAGCCTGATGAAAAAACCGGATGTCCCCACCGGCACAGAATGCACCGAACGGAGCGTCTTTGCTCATTCCGCGTACGGCCACCGCCAGAATCTGGGCGTTGCTTTTCCAGTCCAGCAATGTGCGGGTCAGGCTGCGCACCATTTCCAGCGACAGGGCATTCAGAGCCCTGGGACGGTTCAACGTAATCAGGCCGACGCGCCCCACTTGTTGCGCAAGAATGAAGCTGTCGTCTTCTGCTGGATGAGCCGGAATGGAGGAAGTCATCATGGTCAAGGGACTCGTTGCTGCAATTGCTGAACTGTGTGTTTCATGATGCCACAGGCTGTTGCCAGACCGATGAAAGTTCGTGGCAAACTGCACACATTGCACCTATCACTACCCAGTATTGTTCAACATGTGGCCATTTAATGCATCGTGGTGGAAACGCTCCTCACAACCAGCTCAGCCGTCCCCCCGTCCGCAAGTGGAACCGGGCTTTGTTTCCCCCCCTGCACCGCCAGCCAATTTGCCGGAAAAACCCGCTGCGGATGGCTTGGCCGCATGCCAGGATCTGGTTCGCAACGTACACCTTGACTGCATGCGCCAGCATGGGCTGCCCAAGGAATGGCTGGACTGCGAAGTGATGGTGGCACCCCACCAGGGGAAAACGAGTTTTGCCATTCTTTTTGTTGTCAAGAAGTGGAGCGACGAACTTCTGCAACACCTGCCCGCCTACGAAAGCAGCTTCAAGTTTCAGCTGGATATGGTCAGTGCAACGCTGTCGCAGAGGGTCAGAGTCATGGCATGGCGCACAGATGCTGGCGCAGGCAATCCAATCAAGACCATGCCAGCGGCGGACTACTGGTCCGATGCGGCAATTGCTCAACGGCATTTGAGGTTGAAAGCCCAGGCGCTTGAGCTGAAACTGCTGCATGCCCGCACAGGCCGCCCAGACCAATCCGAAGCCGCAACAGACTTTCAGGCGACACGCCCGATGGAGCAGCATTAAGCCAACTGGCGCTCCTGCCAGGCCAGCCATTCGTTGCCAACCAGGGCAGCGACCACAAGCAAGCCACCTGACATGACATGGGGGCTGGGCACCTCGCCCGCCCCAAACCAAGCCAGCAGGGTACCAAACAACACCTCCAGCAAGGCCAGCAGCGACACCTCGGGCGCAGTCAGCACACGGGCACACACCACAGACAAAGCGCATGGAATGGCCAGCTGCCCCACACCCAGGCCCGCCAGTAGCAGCAAATCGTGTGTACTGGCTGCCATTGGCCAGGCCAGAGGCAAGGTCAGCAAACTGGAAATCAAAGCCCCCACCATCACGGCTGGCACCAGGTCAATGGGGGCCGCTGAGCTTTGCGCCTGTGCCTTCAGGCGGTTGTGCTGCACCAACGTCCAGTTGACGGCACCAGCCACGGGCACACACATGGCAACCAAGCTGCCCAACAACCCGCCCGCAGCCACCTGGCTGACAAACATCCAGGCAATGCCGACACCGGCCACCACAATGGCCACCCAGGTGCGCCGGGGCAAGTGCTGCCCCGTCACCACACGCGACACCACCGCCGTCAACAACGGCCCCGCAGCCAGCGTGACCAGTACATTGGCCACGGTAGTGAGCGTCAGCGCAATCATGAAGGCGGTGAACATCACTGCCCAGCACAAACCTGACACCCACAACAGCCAGCCTGCCTGCGCCATGCGCCGCCAAACGATTCTGCCTTGCCAAAGCGGCAAAATGACCAGCAAGGCAATCAATGTGAAAAAGCTCCGCCAAAAAGTAACCTCGAAGGCTCTGGCCGCTTCCAAGTGCCGGGTAACCACACCTGCGGTAGACCACATCAGCGCCACCATCACCATACAAAACACGGCTTGACCGTGGGTGAGCTTGAAGTTCATGGATTTTCTCCCCGCCAATGAAAACGGGGCCTGAGCCCCGCTGTGGTTGATGAGCCCCGGAGGGCTCTTCTGCGCGTGGATGCGCTTTATGCGCCTTCGCGGCTGGCACGCTTGCGGTCGTGCTCTTTCAGGTGGCGCTTGCGCAGACGCACGCTCTTGGGTGTGATTTCCACGAGTTCATCCTCTTCAATGAACTCCACACCATACTCCAGCGTGAGGTCGATGGGCGGCGTGATCTTGATCGCGTCTTCCTTGCCCGACACACGGAAGTTGGTCAGCTGCTTGGTGCGGGTGGCATTGACAACCAGATCGTTATCGCGGTTGTGGATGCCGACGATCATGCCTTCGTAAACAGGATCGTTGGCACGTACAAACATGCGGCCCCGGTCATCCAGCTTGCCCAGGGCGTAGGTGAAAATTTCACCATCGTCCATGGAGATCAGCACACCATTCTTGCGTTTTGCGATGTCGCCCTTGTGGGGTTCGTAGCTGTCGAAAATGTTGGAAATCAGGCCAGAGCCACGGGTCAGGTTCAAAAATTCATTGGTGAAACCAATCAGACCACGGGCTGGAATGCGGTATTCCAGACGAACGCGGCCACGTCCATCGGGTTCCATGTTGACCAGCTCGCCCTTGCGTTCGCCGAGTGCCTGCATCACACCGCCCTGGTGCTGTTCTTCGATGTCGGCTGTCACCAGCTCAATGGGCTCATGGCGCTCACCGTTCACCTCGCGGTACACCACGCGGGGCTTGGACACCGCCAGTTCATAGCCTTCACGGCGCATGTTTTCCAGCAGGATGGTCAGGTGCAGTTC